>JAJAZK010000001.1 GCA_026785765.1 Rhodoferax sp.
CAGCAGCGCCAAACCGGCGATCAGAGTGGTCACGTTGGAGTCCAGAATCGTGCCCCAGGCGCGGTCGTAACCTGTGGTGATGGCTGCTTGCGGCGACGCGCCATTGCGCAGTTCCTCCCGTACACGCTCATTGATCAGTACGTTGGAGTCGATAGCCATGCCCAGGGCCAACGCCATCGCCGCCATACCCGGCAAGGTCAGTGTGGCCTGCAGCATCGACAGCACGGCCACCAGTAACAGCAGGTTGAAGCCCAGTGCAATGCTGGAGAACAGGCCGAACATCGCGTAATACACACACATGAAGGCAACAATCACCAAGAAACCCCAGGTGACACTGTTGAATCCTTTGGCAATGTTCTCCGCACCAAGGCTGGGGCCGATCGTGCGTTCTTCGATAATCTCCATCGGCGCCGCCAGCGATCCGGCGCGCAACAGCAGGGCCGTGTCGTTTGCCTCCACCGTGGTCATGCGGCCCGAAATCTGCACCCGCCCGCCACCAATCTCGCTGCGGATGACCGGGGCCGTCACCACTTCGCCCTTGCCTTTTTCGAACAGCAGGATGGCCATGCGTTTGCCCACGTTCTCGCGCGTCACGTCACGAAAAATGCGCGAGCCTTTGGCGTCGAGTGACAAATGCACCGCCGCCTCCTGTGTCTGGGTGTCAAAGCCCGGCTGGGCGTCGGTCAGGTTCTCGCCGGTGAGGATGACCTGCTTCTTGACCACCACCGGCTGGCTGTTGCGCTCCAGGTAGCGCTCGGATCCAAACGGCACCGGACCGCTGCCCGACTCTGCTGCCCGGGCCTCGGCGCTTTCGTCCACCAGGCGAACCTCCAGAGTCGCCGTGCGGCCAAGAATATCCTTGGCTTTGGCCGTGTCCTGGACACCCGGCAACTGCACCACGATACGGTCCAGTCCCTGCTGCTGGATCACCGGCTCGGCCACGCCCAACTCATTGATACGGTTGTGCAGGGTCACCATGTTCTGCTTGAGGGCCTGCTCCTGCACTGTGCGCGCCGCCGCCGGCTTGAAGCGCGCGGTCATCTTGGTTTCGCCGCCATCCGGCGTTTCGACCGTCTGCAGGTCAGCAAACTGTTCGGCAATGACCCGCTTGGCCGCTTCCAGTGTCGGGGCATCGCGAAAGCGCACCTCGATCGTCTGCCCGACGCGGGTGATGCCACCGTGGCGGATACTCTTTTCCCGGAAGGTGGTGCGCAAGTCGCCCGAGAGCGACTCCGCCCGCTTGGTCAAGGCGGCCTGCATGTCCACCTGCAGCATGAAATGCACGCCTCCGCGCAGGTCCAGGCCGAGGTACATCGGCACCGCATGCAGCGCCGCCAACCAGGCCGGCGATCGGGACAGCAAATTCAACGCAACCACATAAGGCGGGTCGGACGGATCCGGCACAAGCGCCTTTTGAATTGCATCCTTGGCCCTGAGCTGGGTATCGGTATCGCCAAAACGAGCCTTGATCGAATTGCCGTCAAAAGCCACCGCGTTGGCGACGATGCCGGCAGATTTGAGTACATCCTGCACTCTGGCCAACACGGCACTGTCCACTTTGACCGTGGCCTTCCCCGATGACACCTGCACGGCGGGTGCCTCACCAAAAAAATTCGGCAATGTGTAGAGGGCGCCGACCACCAACGCCAACACAATGACGATGTACTTCCAGACCGGGTAACGGTTCATGAATTGGCTTCCAGCGAACGGGCTGCGGGACGGAGTTGGCGGCGAGGCGCGCGTTACTTGATCGAGCCTTTCGGCAGCACCTGCACTACTGCACTGCGCTGGATCTGCACCTCCACGGCATTCGAGATTTCGAGCCCCACATAACTGTCGCCGAGCTTGACCACTTTGCCCAACACACCCCCTGCGGTGACGACTTCGTCGCCCTTTGCCAATGCGTCGATCATCGCGCGATGCTCTTTCTGCTTCTTCATCTGCGGGCGGATCATGACAAAATAAAGCACCACAAACATCAGCACCAGTGGCAACATGCTCATCAGGGATGACTGCATGTCACCGCCGGAGGCGGCTGGAGGGGTTTGGGCAAAAGCTGAAGAAATGAACACAGGCAACTCCACGAGGTACGAATCGATCTGTCCGCTTCTCGCCCACTAGGGGCGTTTCGCGGCTAGCTTGGCATTGTAAGCGGCGCATCTGCGACCGCGTGGCGCTGCTTCGGACCCGAAAAACAAAATGGACCAACCGCATCCGCACACCCACTCGCAACTCGACCCGATGGAGGTTCGGGTGCGCGCACTAGAATCCCTTTTGACCCAAAAGGGATATGTCGATCCGGCGGCGCTCGACGCGATCATCGAAACCTACGAAACCCGGATCGGCCCCCACAATGGTGCGGCGGTGGTCGCAAGGGCCTGGGTCAACCCCGAGTTCCGCGCGTGGCTGCTGACGGACGCTACTGCGGCTATCGATTCCATGGGTTTTGGCGGGCGCCAGGGAGAGCACATGGTGGCGGTGCCGAATTCAGACCAGGTTCACAACATGGTTGTCTGCACACTGTGCAGCTGTTATCCATGGCCGATTCTGGGGCTGCCGCCGGTCTGGTACAAAAGTGCGCCCTACCGCGCCAAAGCGGTGCAGGACCCGCGTGGCGTCTTGCGAGATTTCGGAGTCGATCTACCGGCCACGACCAGGCTGCGCGTGTGGGACTCGACCGCCGAAGTGCGTTACCTGGTTTTGCCGCGGATGCCTGCTGCTGCAAAGGGGCTCGACGAACATGAACTGGCCCGCCTGGTAACCCGCGACTCGATGATCGGCACCGGACTGGCGCTCGAACCGGGCACGGCCATACCGCCGCCATGAAAAACTTTGCACCATGAACGGTCTGCACGACATGGGGGGGCTGCAGTGCTTCGGCCCCGTGGTCGCGGAGCGCGACGAGCCCGTGTTCCACGCCCCGTGGGAGCAGCGCGCGCTGGCGCTGACGCTGGCGATGGGCGCCACCGGCCAGTGGAATATCGACCTGAGTCGCAGCGCCCGGGAGTCGCTCCCGCCGACCGTTTACCTGTCAAGCAGTTACTATGCGATCTGGATCTGCGCGCTGGAGAAGCTGATGCTTGAGCGCGGCCTGGTTGACGCGGGCGAGCTCAGCGGCGACAAGGTCGTCGGCCCTGTCCGCCCGCTGGGGCGCGTGTTGCGGGCGCCGGATGTTGCTGGCGTGCTTGCTCGTGGCAACAGCTCCGCACGTGTCGTACAACACCGCGCCAGTTTCGCGGTAGGTGAGCGGGTGCGGGCAAGCAACCTGCACCCGGCTGGCCATACCAGGCTGCCACGGTACGTGCGGGGGCACGTCGGCACGGTCAGCATCGTGCACGGAGCGCATGTGTTTGCCGACGCCCACGCCAGCAGGCAAACACCCCCATTTGACGACACGGCACATTGGTTGTACTCGGTAGAGTTCGCCGCCCGCGCTTTGTGGGGGCCGCAGGCCGACGCATCCTGCAGCGTCAGCGTGGACGCCTGGGAGCCGTATCTGGAGGCGGCGGAGTGACCCACGCCATGACCCTGGAGCAAGTCGGGCAGGCCTGCGCCGAAGCCGGTAATCGTTTGCCGCTGCCAACCGGCGCTGCCAATAGCCGCGCCTTCACCGAACCGTGGCAGGCCCAGGCATTCGCCATGACGCTGTTGCTGCATGAGCGGGGTGCCTTCAGCTGGACCCAGTGGGCCGACGCCCTGGCAAGTGAAATCGCAGCGGCCCGCAGCGCCGGGCAAACCGACGACGGCACAGACTACTACCAGCACTGGCTCAACGCGCTGGAAAAAATCGTCGTCGAGCACGGTATTGGCACAACCCGCCAACTGCACGAGCTTGAGCATGCCTGGGAAGCCGCAGCTGCGCGTACGCCGCATGGTCAGCCGATCAAGTTAAGCCCCAGCGACGGCACGCGAGCGATCTGAACCTGTCGCGGCCGCCGGGTCGCGCCATTGTGCGAGCAGTTCCTGCCAGCGTGTCTGCGCGGCTGCGAGGTTGCGCTCCTTCACATGCCCATAACCGCGTATGGTCTCTGGCAAACAGGCGATCTGGACCGCCAAGGCATGGTTGTCCTCGCCCAGCGTCAGCAGAACCTCCTCGATGGTCTGGCGGTACTGAAGTATCAAGGCCCGCTCGCTGCGACGCTCGGCGGTCTTGCCAAATACATCGAAAACCGTGCCGCGCAGACCCTTTAGGCGCGCCAGCACGCGGAAAGCGACCAGCATCACCGGTCCGAAGCGCATTTTCTGCAGCTCGCCCTTCTCATTGCGGCGCGCCAGCAACGGCGGGGCAAGGTGGTAATGCAACTTGAAGTCGCCCTCGAACATGCCATTCACGCGCTCCAGGAAAGCGCTGTCCGTATGCAAGCGTGCAACCTCGTATTCGTCCTTGTAAGCCATGAGTTTGAACAGGTAACGGACAGCCGCCTCGGTCAGCGCGGTCTTGCCCAAGGCCGACTCGCGCGCACGCACCGTGTCGACGAAGCTGCGATAGGCTGCGGCGTAAGCCGCATTCTGGTAGTCGCATAGAAACTGCACCCGGCGCGTGATCAGGTCATCCAGCGTCTCGCGCTTCTTGAACTGCAGCACCTGAGACGGAGCCAGCAGCCTCTCGACACTTTGCCAGTCATGTGCGGCACGCCGCCCCCATTCGAACGCGGCCTTGTTGTTCTCAACCGCAACCGCGTTCAGCTCGATCGCGCGCATGAGTGAATCCCGACCAAGCGGAATCCAGCCCTTTTGCCAGGCAAAACCAAGCATCATCGGATTGGTGTAGATGCTGTCGCCCATGAACCGGGTCGCCGCCGCATCGGCGTTGAACGCACTGACGCCGTCTGCGCCAACGGCCACGGCGATGGCCGCAACACAAGCGTCCGACGGGTTCTGCCAATTCGCGTTCTTCACAAATGCGGCAGTCGGAGTGCTGTGCGAGTTAAGCGCGACATGGGTGCGCCCCTCGCGCATGCGCAGCATGGTCTCCTTGCCGGCCGAGACGATGGGGTCGCAACCGATGATCAGGTCTGCCGCCGCCATGCTGACCCGGGTGGTCCGGATGTCTTGCTGCTGCGCCGCCAGCAACACATGGCTCCAGGTAGCGCCGCCCTTTTGCGCCAGTCCGCCAGCGTCCTGCGTCACCACGCCTTTCCCTTCAATATGCGCCGCGACACCGAGTAACTGGCCAATGGTGATAACGCCGGTACCACCGACACCGGCCACCACGATGCCCCACACTGCACCGTCGACAACGACGGCGGCACCCGGCTCGGGCAGCGGGCCCAATTCGAATGGCGATGCGGCCTTGTCTTTCGACTTCTTCCTCAGCTGACCGCCTTCCACCGTGATGAAACTGGGACAGAAACCTTTCAGGCAGGACATGTCCTTGTTGCACGTAGACTGGTTGATCTGTCGCTTGCGACCGAACTCGGTCTCCAACGGTTCGACGCTCAAACAATTGGATTGCACGCCGCAGTCACCACAACCTTCGCATACAAGTTCGTTGATCACCACGCGTTTGGCCGGGTCCACCAGGCTGCCGCGTTTGCGCCGACGCCGCTTCTCGGTAGCACAGGTCTGGTCGTAAATGATGACCGTGGTTCCCTTGAGTTCGCGAAATTCGCGCTGCACCGCGTCCAGCTGGTCCCGGTGCAATACCGCGACACCTTCGACCAGTTTGACGCCGTCATACTTCTCCGGCTCATCGGTCACCACAACAATTTTCGCTGCGCCCTCAGCGCGCATGGACTGGGCGATCTGCACCACCGAGTGGCCCTCCGGTCGCTCACCAACCTGTTGTCCACCGGTCATTGCCACCGCGTCGTTGTACAAAATCTTGTAGGTGATATTGACACCCGCCGCAATGCTCTGGCGTACCGCCAGCAAACCGCTGTGGAAGTAGGTGCCGTCACCGAGATTGGCAAAGATATGCTGGTCGGTGGTGAAGGGCTGTTGGCCGACCCATGGCACACCTTCACCCCCCATCTGCGTGAAGCCGACCGTGCTGCGGTCCATCCAGGTTGCCATGAAGTGGCAACCAATGCCGCCCATTGCACGCGAACCCTCTGGCACCCGGGTGCTGGTGTTATGCGGACAACCGGAACAGAACCAGGGCGCGCGCTCTGCATCTTTCGGCCCGCTGATGTCGAGCACCTGCATGGCGCGCTGCTTGGCTTCGAGAATTGCGAGTTGTGCGTTGATGCGTGCCGCCATGTCGGCGTCCAGCCCCAGCTTCTTCACACGCTGGGCAATCGCACGCGCAATGATCGCCGGTGAAAGGTCGGCG
>JAJAZK010000002.1 GCA_026785765.1 Rhodoferax sp.
ACGCCGAACTTGTCGCCCAGCGCGTCATACGATTTGGGCGAAGGAATGCCCATGAAGCTGGTCGCGAGGTTGAGCAGCAGGCTCGGGTCCGGATTCTTCATGACGAAGCGTACCGTCAGGTCGTCCACCACCACCACCCGGTCGATGGCTTCGGCCATGAAAGCGTTCTCGGTACCCTTGAACTTTGGAATCCACCACTCGATGACCTTGGCGTTGAATGGCTCGCCGTCGTGGAACTTGACACCCGGCCGCAGTTTGAAGGTCCAGTTCATGCCGTCCGGCGTGGATTCCCAGGACGTGGCCAGCAGGCCGTGGAAAGTCTGGTCGGCGTCCTGGTCCACTAGGCGGTCAAAAATCAGCCGGATGCCAAGGTTGACCTTGGTACTTTTGATCGGGTTGTAGCTTGGCGCGCCGTTTTCACGTGAATTGAGCACAAAGGTTGCGTCCTGTGCCCACACCGGGGACAGGCCGGTCATGGCGCCAACACCCGCCACGGCAAGTATGAAGACGCCACACGAGCGGACTGGATTTTTCATTCATTTCTCCAAAGGGATTGAGCACACGGCACGCTGCAAGGGAGTCGCATCGTCGGTGTGAGGCGGTCAGAATACCGCGCTGTTGCCGCTGGCTGCGCTGACCCATCCCCAAAGGGACATACGGCGCGGCCAGCGCATGCCCTTCGGGTCGGAGGGGTTTACCCGTTGGGGCTGCGCAGGGCGCAGCAACGCCTCGGACAGGTGCCTGGGGCTGCTTCTTGCCCTATTCTTGTGCGCTCCAGTCTGGCCCACGTCGCCTAGCGGCGCCCGTTGGCCCACCCATTCAGAACGCAGGCATCCATGCACCAACTCCGCAAACCCTATCTCCTGTTTCTGGGGGACGTGCAACTCAAGTCGGATGCCAAGACCGCGTTTGGACTGCGCGATTGGTGCCGTGACGATGTGATGGGCGAGTGGGCGCTGCCTGCAGCCACCGTCTCGCTCGATCTGCCACGGCACAGCCCGGCACAGGCGGCGGCTATGGGCGCCGGTTCCCTGGTGATTGGCGTGGCCGCCGTCGGTGGTGTACTGCCGGAGCACTGGCTGGGGGAGCTTGAGGCGGCCCTGGATGCCGGCATGGATGTGGTGAGTGGCCTGCATTCCCGGCTGGCCTCGTTTCCGCGCCTGGTCGCGGCGGCGCAGCGCCGTGGCGCGCGGCTGCACGATGTACGCCACTCGGACCAGGTTTTCCCCGCCGGAACCGGGCGCAAGCGCAGCGGCAAACGGGTGCTGACCGTTGGTACCGACTGCGCTCTGGGCAAGAAGTACACCGCGCTGGCGCTGACCCGTGCCTTGCAGGAGCAGGGGTGTGCTGCAACCTTTCGTGCCACTGGACAGACCGGGGTCATGATCGCCGGTTCCGGCGTTGCGGTGGATGCGGTGATTTCGGACTTTGTCAGTGGCGCGGCCGAAGCGCTGTCGCCGGACAACGATGCGGCGCACTGGGACGTGATCGAAGGGCAGGGCGCGTTGTTCCATCCGGCCTATGCCGGGGTCACGCTGGGACTGTTGCACGGGTCTCAACCCGACGCTCTGGTTTTATGCCACGACCCGTCGCGCAAAACCATCGAGGGTTACCCAGGTTTCCCGATTCCCGACCTGCAACACGCGATCAACCGGTATGTCGAGGCCGCACGCCTGACCAACGCGGCGGTGCGCTGTGTTGGCATCAGCATCAACTCGTCGAGCCTGTCGGATGCCCAGTGGCCCGACTATGCGCATGGCCTGTCGGCCGACCTGAAACTGCCGGTTGTCGACCCCATGCGTGGTGGTGTGCGGGCCATCGCCAACGTTTTGCTGGCTTCGTGATCAGTGCGCACACCAGCGTCGAACACTGGGCGATGCTGGAGCCGTTCGAGATTGCACGCGAGGTCATCACCGAGCAGCCGGTCCTGTTCTTGACGCTGACCGATGCACAGGGCTTCCGGGGGCGCAGCGAGGCGGCCGGTGTGGACTACGCGGGCGAGACCCCGCCGAGCATGGCGGAGCAGATTGCCGCCTTCATGCAGGATCGGCCTGATGCCGACGCGCTTGCTGCCGCCTTGCCGGGCCTGCCCAGCGGCGGCGCGCGTAATGCACTCGACTGTGCCTTGTGGGACTTGCGCGCCAAACGCAGCGGTACTGCGGCCTGGCGCAGCGCCGGCTGCCAACCGCTGGAGCCGCTGCTCACCGCCTTCACCGTCGGCCTGGGCGACGAAACCAGCACTCGGCGCAAGTTACGCGCCGCGCGTGGCTACCCCTTGCTCAAGCTCAAGGTTGACGCGCTGCGCCATCTTGACGTGGTGCGCTGGGCGCGCGCCGAGCATCCGGCGGCGCGACTGGTCGTTGATGCGAACCAGTCCTGGAGTCTGGCATTGCTGGAGCAACTGCTGCCTGACTTGACCGCTTTGGGCGTGGAACTGGTCGAGCAGCCGCTGGCCCTGGGAGCCGATGCGGCACTGGCTGGTTTGCGCTCGACGATTCCCCTGGCCGCCGACGAATCCTGTACTGATCGCTCCACCTTGGCCGAGCTGGCGCAGCGTTACCAGTACATCAACATCAAGCTCGACAAATGTGGTGGCCTGACGGAGGCGCTGGCGCTGGCCGATGCGGCGACCGCGCTCGGTCTGGGCCTGATGGTGGGCAACATGTGCGGAACCTCGTTGGCCATGGCGCCGGCGTTCCTGCTGGCGCAGCGCTGCGCCTATGTGGACCTCGACGGACCCTTGTTGCAACGCCTGGATCGGCCCGATGGCATGCGGTACGAAGGCGGTATGGTCGGGCCGCCCAGCGCCGTCTTGTGGGGTTGAGCCGCAGCCACTTGGAAATCGGGGAAAGTTGTACAAACCAGCGGATCCACTTCCTCCATTAATTTCATGTCGGGTCGGTCGATGCGAACATGCAAAAAATTACTCGGGCCCGCAGTTACAAATGACTACACTGAAACCCATTCGGTGCTGGAGCGTACCAAACCGCCGCATATACTTTTCTTTGGCAGGGAGGGGCATTGGACGAAATTGGCTGTTATGTCTCGTTGCTTGCCCGCCGGGCGCTGACCGCCGCGACC
>JAJAZK010000003.1 GCA_026785765.1 Rhodoferax sp.
AATCCGGATTCGGTATCGATGGTGAACATGACGCCGGCCGCTCCCATGTCCGAACGCACCATGCGCTGCACACCGGCACTGAGTGCCACATGCTCATGCGCAAAACCCTTGTGAACACGGTAGCTGATGGCACGGTCGTTATACAGCGAAGCGAACACTTCGCGCATTTTGTGCAACACCTCATCGATACCAACCACATTGAGGAAGGTTTCCTGTTGCCCGGCGAACGATGCATCCGGCAAGTCTTCGGCGGTCGCCGAAGATCGCACCGCGAGCGAAGCCGCAGGCGCACCTGCCACCAAACTGACAAAAGCCGTCCGAACCGCTTGCTCCAGCGCTGGCGGAAAGGGTTGGACCTCCACCATCGCGCGAATCGCTGCTCCTACGATGACTAGCTGGCGCACGTCGTCGGTATCCAGTTGGGACAGCCGATCCTGGATCTTCCCGGCCAATCCACCAAACGCAAGGAACTCCCTAAACGCGTAGGCGGTCGTGGCGAATCCGGTTGGCACCTTGACGCCACTGGGCAGTTGCGAAATCATCTCGCCGAGGCTGGCATTTTTGCCACCAACCGCCTCAACGTCCGTCATCCTCAGGTTCTCAAACGGTACGACCAAGGCGGTCGGTCCAAATAATGCAGACATGGGATAACTCCGGAGGGGGAAAAAATCGCGGTCGTTTGCCTGGGCCGACACGCCCGGCGCGGGCGATGCAGGTCACGATTGCCACGTGGCGTATTCGGTCTCTGTGCGTGCTGCATGGTCGAGAAAGATGCAAAATCGGTAAGCTTGCTGGTATTGTAGATTGCCAATACCTTGGCGTTCCTCGCCGTCGACCAACCCGCCGCCATGTGCGGACCCAGTGAACATGCCGAATCGCACCGTTTTTTTTATTTCAGACGGAACCGGCATCACAGCCGAGACTTTTGGCAATGCCATCCTGGCCCAGTTCGACATGAAGGCGCGGCATGTGCGTCTGCCATTTATCGACACCGTGGACAAGGCACACCAGACAGTGCGCCGGATCAACCATACTGCCGTGGTCGACGGCAAGAAACCGATTGTCTTCACGACGCTCGTCAACATGGAGATCCTGAGGATCCTGCAGGAAGGGTGCCGCGGCATGTTGCTCGACATGTTCGGCACCTTCGTACAGCCACTGGAGACGGAATTGCAGATCAAATCCAGCCACCGCGTCGGGCGTTTCAGCGACGCCAGCAAAAGCAAAGAGTACCAGGAACGGATCGAGGCGATCAATTTTTCCCTGGCTCATGACGACGGCCAATCGAACCGGGACCTGGAGCATTCCGACGTGATCCTGGTAGGGGTCAGCCGCAGCGGCAAGACGCCAACCTCGCTGTACCTGGCAATGCAATATGGCCTCAAGGCTTCGAACTACCCGCTGATTCCCGAAGATTTCGAGCGCCAGCAGCTGCCAGCCGCATTAATGCCACACCGCGCCAAACTGTTCGGCCTGACGATCACGCCGGAGCGCCTGAGCGAAATCCGCCACGAGCGCCGACCCAATTCGCGTTATGCGTCAATCGAGAACTGTCGGCACGAGGTGGCGCAGGGCGAGGCTATGATGCGGCGCAGCGGCATTCGCTGGCTGTCTACCACGACCAAGTCCATCGAGGAAATTGCTACGACGATTCTGCAGGATATACGGCCCGAGCGCCTGAGTTATTGAAACACTCAGGCGCTCTGCAACGCTGGAGTTCTGCCCGGCGGCACGGCGCGCACAGGCGCAGTCCCAACCGAAAGCCCAACGGCTGCTAAAGGCCCAAGGCGGCAATCCCGGCACGTGCGACCTGCGCATCTTCATGCGACTTGACGCCGCTGACGCCGACTGCGCCCAGACAAAAGCCGTCCCTGAGGATGGGAACTCCTCCTTCCAGCATGCCTTCCAGAAGCGGCGCGCTTAAGAAAGACGGACGCCCGCCATTAATCATGTCTTCGTACACCTTGCTTTCGCGCCGTCCAAGGGCGGCCGTACGAGCCTTTGCCGGTGCAATCGATCCCGAGATCGCCCCGGCACCATCAAGACGCAGCAAATGCAGCAGGTGGCCACCATCGTCGACCACCGCGATGCACACCGCCCAGGCATTGCGTTGGGCCTCGGCCAGCGCCGCAGCGGCGATCTTTTGAACGTCTTCGAACTCGAGCAAGGGTTTTGATTTCATTGAATCACCAGGTTGGTCCGCAACAGAGCGGGTAGGCGTCGATTGTCTGTCACGACGCTGCCGATAGCCCCGCTCGCCGTGTGCATTTGGGATTGGCCGCGTTTTCCGCCCCGATTGTTATCCCATAGAATTCTATTCACCTGCCAAAACCTGGCACTTAAGGAGCACCCACATGAATGACCGTGTACAGACCATCGACAACAGTTTCGGCCGGGACTACATTGTTTCTGCCGAACAGCGTAACAAGGTCTTACGCAACACCTACTGGCTGCTGGCACTGAGCATGTTGCCTACGGTTCTGGGGGCTTGGGTCGGTATCAGCACCGGTATTACGCGCTCGCTCGGTGGCGGCGTCGGGCTAGTGGTGTTCCTTGCTGGAGCCTTCGGTTTCATGTATGCAATCGAGAAGAACAAGAACACTGCTGCCGGTGTGCCCATCCTGCTTGCCTTCACATTCTTCATGGGATTGATGTTGTCGCGTATGCTGGCCATGGTGCTGGGATTCAAGAATGGCTCCGAGATCATCATGATGGCGTTTGGGGGCACGGCAGGCATCTTCTTTGTTATGGCCAGCCTTTCGTCGGTTATCAAAAAGGACCTGTCGGCCATGGGTAAATGGCTTACGGTAGGGGCCCTGGTGCTGATGGTGGGGGCCGTGATCAATGTATTCGTCGGTTCGTCGGCCGGCATGCTGGCCATTGCAGTGTTAGCCATTGGCATCTTCAGTGCGTTCATGTTGTATGACCTCAAGCGCATTGTGGACGGTGGCGAAACCAACTACATCAGCGCAACCTTGGCTCTGTATCTCAGCGTCTACAACGTGTTCCAGGGACTTTTGATGCTGCTTGGCATCGGCGGCAGCAGCGACGATTAACGGCTTGCACCGTCCGTAGGCGAAAACAAGGCCCCGAAAGGGGCCTTTTTCATTGCTTGGTGCGTTCCTGGATGTTTCAGCCGAAAGCTGAATGTGCCGATAATTGGGAGAACTGGCCACCACCACCTTATGCACCTTCGCCTGCTAACTCCCGCTCTAGCGTTGCTTTTGGTCGCCTGCGACATTCCTGGGCTGGGACCAGACCCGCGCATTGCGCAGCGCGAAGCGGATGGCAAGGCCATCGGAGCCGCCTGCAGGCATGCCATCCGCGGCATTGAAGAGTGTTACCGGCAAAACGAGAGAGCGGTCAAGACCTTCGTTTTCGAAGGCTGGAAAGAGATGGACCAGTACATGCGCGACAACAAGATCGAGGGCATTGCGCCCAAAGAGGTCCGGGTCGTGGAAGTCCAAGAAGTGATTCCCGACGACAAGAAACCGAAAACCGCGGCCGCAGACGGCAAGAGCGCCGATACGAAGGCAAAGGGAGAAGTCACCCTGAAGCCGGTGAACACAGGCGAAAAGTCTATCGCCGCCAAAACCGCTACCAACTGAAGAGCCAACTGCGGCGGGCACGTCGGCGCATTTGGTTCAGTCCTGGCGATCAAATACGGCAATACTTTCGACGTGTGCGGTGTGCGGGAACATATTGACCACGCCTGCGGCAGAACAACGATAACCCGCCTCGTGCACCAGCACACCGGCGTCACGCGCCAGAGTGGCCGGATTGCAACTTACATAGACGATTCGATCGGGTGCAATCCAACTACCGCAATCGATCCGCATTACAGGTGCGACATCGCCGCTGTAGGCCAGGGTGCCAGCCGCGCTATTGGTCGGAACGCCGTTGCGAAGCTCCGCCAAGGCTCGCACTAGTGCGAGAGCGCCCTCGCGCGGCGGGTCCATCAGCCACTTCTGGGCGGTTCCATCCGCCAGCAACTGCGCGGGACTCATTTCGAACAGGTTGCGCACCACGAAAATGGCCCGCTGCAACTCGGGGCGCGCTTCGCCCCGGGAGCCAGGCAAACCGGCATTGGCCTGCGCGCGAGCGACCAGCGACCTGCTGCCCTCGACCCCCAGAACCTCCGCGGCCTGCGTCGCCAGCGGCAGGGTAAAGTTTCCGAGCCCGCAGAACCAGTCGATGACCCGTTCCTGTGGGGTCGCGCCGAGCAGCCGCAACGCGTAACCGACCAGCACGTCGTTCACCTGGGGGTTGACTTGGGTGAAGTCGGTCGGCCGAAACGGCATGCGCAGCCCGAATGCGCCCAGGTGGTACGCCAAAGTTGTACCGTCATCGTCGAGCGGTCGTGCCGAATCCGGGCCTTGAGGCTGCAGCCACCATTGGACTTGCCAATGGTGCCCTCCCACCGGACCGCTGTGCGATTGGGCAAAACTGCGTAGCCGGGCGAGGTCTTGCTCATGCAACGGCTCCAGATGGCGCAGTACAAGCGCGATCACACTGGTGTGCTGGTCCGCCCCGACCGCCAACTCGATCTGCGGGCAGCTTTCCCTTGCGCGCATACCAAACACCAGCCCGCGCAACGGCAACAACAACGCACTGACAGGTTGCGGCAACACATGGCACTCCCGCATATCGGCGACAAAACTGCTCTTGCGCTCATGGAAACCTACCAGGACCGTGTCCTTCTTTCGCACGTACCGCACCGACAGGCGGGCCCGGTAGCGGTAACCCCAGGACGGCCCATGAATGGCGCGCAGCATAAAATCCGGCCGCACTTTGGACAGGTGCCACAGTGCGTCTTCCGTTACCCTTTGTTTGAAAGCCACTTGGGCTGCGGCGTGCACGTGCTGCATCTTGCAGCCGCCACAGGCGCCTTCATGCAGGCCGAAATGGGGACAGGCCGGTCGCACACGCTGCGCCGACTCCAGATGCACCTGGGTCACCGTGGCATTCTCAAAACTTGGCTTGCGGCGGGTCACCGTGACGCTGACCCGCTCAAATGGCAAGGCGCCCTCTACAAACACCACCTTCCCGTCGAGTCGATGCGTAATGCCTTGCGCGTCCATGTCTAGCGACTCTACCAGCAGGCTGTCCGTGGGCCAGTGTTGGCCGGCAGTTGTCACATCAGACATAGGCAGGCAGCGTCAAACCCAGGCCTGCAGGTACTCGTGCCAATGCGGCTCCTGCAATGCCCATTGCGCCAGCGACTCACGCACCAGGCCGATTTCCTGCTGGTACTCGGCATCCAGCAAGCCACCGCGCATCTTCTGGAAACGGCAATACACCAAGTAGGTGTTCATGACGTCGGTCTCGCAGTATCGGCGGATATCGTCGATTTTTCCAGCCAGGTAGGCCGGGTAGACGGCGGCGCCGTCCATACCGAGCTTACCGGGGAAACCGCACAACTTGGCCATGGCATCGAGCGGCGCATTGTTCTTGGGCTGGTACAGCGCCAGCAAGTCCATCAGGTCAAGATGGCGCATGTGGTAACGGCTGATGTAGTTGTTCCACTTGAACTCACGGTCGTCTTCGCCCATGTCCCAGTATTTGTCGGCAACCACCCCATGCTGGAGTCCACGGTAATGCAGAACCGGCAGGTCGAAGCCGCCGCCATTCCAGCTAACCAACTGCGGCGCGTGTTTCTCCACGGTGGCAAAAAACTTCTGGATGATCCGGCCCTCCGACAGGCCATCCTGGTCGACGAAGGAATGAACGCGCAAGCCCTCGGCATTGCGGAACACGGCGCTGATCACCAGCACGCGCTGCAGATGCAGCGGCATGAAGTCGCTCTGCCCGTTTTCCTTGCGCTGCGCAACCCAGGCCGCATATACATCGGCGTCGGGTACGTCTGGACTATCACCGCGCAGCGCGCGCAAACCGGCGACGTCCGGAATCGACTCAATGTCGAACACCAGTACTGGCCAGGTCATCACAAGCTGCGAATTCACCCGCTTACCGGGGCGGCAGGAACTTGATGGGATCGACCGGCTTGCCCTGGCGACGCACCTCGAAGTGCAGCTTCACACGGTCGGCGTCGCTATTTCCCATCTCGGCAATCTTCTGGCCCCGGCGCACTGACTGGTCTTCCTTCACCAACAGCAGCTGGTTGTGCGCGTAGGCTGTGAGGTACGTATTGTTGTGTTTAAGGATGATCAGATTGCCGTAACCACGCAGGCTGGCGCCGACATAAACAACGCGCCCATCGGCAGCCGCCAGCACCGGCTCGCCGGCCACACCGCCAATGTCCACACCTTTGTTCCTCACTTCGTCAAAGCCGCTGATCAACGCACCACGCGCGGGCCATGCCCAGGTCACGTCTTCGTCGCCCGCACCGGCGGCAGCTGCGCTTGCGGCCGCAGGCGGCGCTGCAACAGTGGCGGCTGGCGGCGCTGCGCTGGCTGGTGCAGTCGGCGCAACCGCTGTCGAGGTGATAGGGGCAGCGGCGGCCACCGGGCGCGCAACAACCGTGGCAGCGACCACACCCGCACCCGTTGGCGCAACCACACGAAGCACTTGGCCAACTTCGATGATGTTGGGATTCTCCAAATTGTTCCAGCGCGCGATATCACGCCAGCTTTGGCCGTTGTCGAGGCCGATGCGGATCAAGGTGTCACCCGGTTTGACGGTGTAGTAGCCCGGCTTGCCTGCGTTATCGGAGCTCACGCTCGCTCGCGCGGGCGGCACCACCGCCTCGGCTGCCATTGGGGGCGCAATACCCGTGCCTCGATCTTCCACCGGCGCCCGGTTCGGCGTGCGCGTGCCGCAGCCTGACACTGTAACAACGAGAACCAGCACCAACGCCAAGGCAACACCCTGGCCATGGCAAGCCTTCATTCGAACTCCCTTCACGCAACGCCTGATTTTAGGGGGACAAAGTTCACGGCCTCGTAGACTGTGTGGCGCAGCCCGGACCGCGTCCGCTCAACCACCACCAGCACTTGCTCGACCAGCGCCCCGCCCGCGCGCACCGTAGGCGCCACCAGACGACCGCCCAGCGCCAACTGGTCGGTCCAGGCGGTGGGAACCGACTCGCCGCCAGCCGCAGAAACAATGCCGTCGTACGGCGCGCCCTTGGCAAACCCTTGCATGCCGTCACCAAACAGCAAATGCACATTGGCAAGGCGCAATTCACGCAGATTCTCCCGTGCCCGTTCGTGCAAGGCGCGCAGCCGCTCGATGGTATACACCTCCCGCGCCAGCTGACCCAGAACGGCTGCCTGGTAACCGCAACCGGTTCCGATATCGAGTACCCGACCTAGCTTGTCCGCGCGCCCACTGCGCAGCAATTCCATCATCCTTGCCACGACACACGGTTTGGAGATGGTCTGCCCAAGTCCGATCGGCAAACTGGTGTCTTCGTAGGCCTGGCCGTGCAGCGCGCTATCGACAAAGCGATGCCGCTCCACCACTTCGAGCGCCGCCACAACCGCCGCATCGGACAGCCCATCGGCCTGCAACTTGCGCACCATGCTGCGCCGTGCGGCTGCAAAACCACTCGCCGGGTGCACCGGTGGAGGACGCGCGGTGGCCGGGGCGGTTCTGGGCGAAACCACGCTTGCCCTCAAGGCCGACGGGTCCAGCCGCGCGGGGAAAGACGGCCGCTGTGTCATCGTTAAGTCCTGTGCATGCCCGCAGCGGTCTGCGCCCAATAACCCAAGATGTCATGATCGGTCAGGTCGGTCTTCAGCGGTGTCAGGGACACGTGCCCCTGGAGTGTGGCGTGGAAGTCGGTACCGTCCGCGTCGTCCTTCACCGCACCGGCGCCACCGATCCAGTACATCGTGTCGCCGCGCGGGCTCTGCTGAGTGATCACCGTTTCGGCGGCGTGGCGACGGCCTAGCCGACACACTTTCATCGGCTTGATCTGAGCCAGCGGTAGATTGGGTATGTTCACATTAAGCAACCAGGGCTTGCTACCCACCAACTGATGGGTCTGCATGCGCAACACCAAATCGCGCGCAACGGCAGCTGCCGCGTCCAGATGTTGCCAGCCCTTCTCCACTTGCGAGAAAGCAATCGCCGGCACACCGAACAGGTAGCCCTCCATGGCCGCACCCACGGTACCGGAGTAGATCGTGTCGTCGCCCATGTTGGCGCCGTTGTTGATGCCCGACACTACGAGGTCTGGCCGGTAGCCCAGTAGCCCGGTCAGGGCAACGTGCACGCAGTCGGCCGGGGTACCGTTGATATAGCGAAAGCCATTCGCTGCGATGGTCACATACAACGGCGCGTGAAGAGTCAGCGCATTTGACTTCGCACTGTTGTTGACTTCTGGCGCAACCACCTCCACTTCGGCAATGTCTTTTAGTGCCTCGTACAGGGCAATCACCCCCGGCGCCTGGTAACCGTCGTCGTTCGATATCAGTATTTTCATTGGCATCTTTGCTATCCAAGGATTGTAGGTTGCGACGCCCGAAGCAGGATGCAAACCGCCCAAACCGGTCGGCCGCGGTCGTTATCATGGCGGTGCAACACCGGAGAAAATACATGCATGCGTGGCTTTGCGAGAACCCGATCGGAGTCGACGAACTGCGCTGGGCCGAATTGCCGACACCGACCCCTGCGGCCGGTGAGGTGCTGGTAGAAATCAAGGCAGCCAGCCTGAACTTTCCCGACCTTTTGATCGTCCAGAACAAGTACCAGATGAAGCCCCCCCTACCTTTTGTGCCGGGGTCTGAATACGCTGGCGTGGTGCGCTCGATAGGCCCTGGCGTCTCCAATCTGGTGCCAGGGCAGGCAGTCGCTTGTTTGTCGGGCACAGGTGGCTTTGCAACGCATGTTATCGCGTCGGCCAAGCTCTGCATGCCGTTGCCCGATGGGTTCTCCTTCGTGGATGCGGCGGCGTTTATCATGATTTATGCCACCTCCCACCACGCACTGGTGGACCGTGCCC
The DNA here is from genome assembly GCA_026785765.1 of Rhodoferax sp. Lineage (GTDB taxonomy): Bacteria > Pseudomonadota > Gammaproteobacteria > Burkholderiales > Burkholderiaceae_C > CAISIP01. The sequence continues at coordinate 8,909 of JAJAZK010000003.1, forward strand.
AGTTAAAAGCCGGCGAAACGGTGCTGGTCCTGGGCGCGGCAGGTGGCGTGGGCACCGCGGCGATCCAGATCGCGAAAACCGTCGGTGCCCGAGTGATTGCTGCAGCGTCGACGGACGAAAAGTGCGCATTGTGCAAATTGCAAGGCGCCGATGCAACCATCAACTATGCTAGCGAGAACTTGCGCGAAGCCATCAAACGGCTGACCGACGGCAACGGGCCAGACGTGGTCTATGACCCGGTGGGTGGTGACTACGCAGAACCCGCGTTTCGCGCGATCGGCTGGCGAGGGCGATACCTGGTGGTCGGTTTTGCGGCCGGCCCGATTCCGGCACTGCCGCTAAACCTGGCTTTGCTCAAAGGCGCCTCTGTTGTCGGAGTGTTTTGGGGCGATTTTGCAAGGCGTGAGCCACAGGCCAATGCTGCAGCAATGGCGCAACTCGCCATTTGGTACACCAGCGGGAAGATCAAACCCGTAATCGACTGCACAATGCCGATGGCCGAACTGAAGGCGGCCTATGCGCGCATGGGTTCACGCGAAGTCAAGGGCAAACTGGTGATGGTGAACTGATCCAGTTCACTACCCAGCCGCCCCGGTGGCGACAGTATCACTGCGTGTCGGAGTCTTTCAGTAGCTCGGGCAGCCCCATTAGCAAGGTCGCCGGTTGCGTGTCGGTGTCTTTCGATAGGTCGGGCAGGCCCATCAACAGCGTCGCCGGTTGCGTGTTCGCATCTTTGCCAGCGTTGTCATCCATCGCGTCGTTCCACAATGACACCACCGAATCCGAATCCTTTTCGATCACATCGTGTAGAGGCACCTCCGCGGCTGGAAAATAGGACTCGGTCGAAACTGACGCCGCGGGGCGCAGTGGCCGCACAAAAGGTTTGGGTCGGGATGCCATCAATCGTTCGTCCTTGGGGCAAAAACATCAGTAAAAAGGCACACACGCCTTGTTTCTGGACTGGTTCTGAGGCTAAGTCTTGGACAAACTCCGCGACGCAGGCACCTGCAGGCCCAAAAAACAGAATACCCCGCAGCTTTTGGCACCGCGGAGTTTGGAGTTCGATATCTGGGGTGGCTGATGGGGCTCGAACCCACGACAACAGGAATCACAATCTTGTTATCGAAGCGAGTATACATGCGGGTTGCCGAATGAGTCTTGGGAATATTGAAGGTCATTTAGACCACGTATTTGCTTGGGTTGTGAAAGTTTATTCCCAAGAATCTGCCACTGTATGTCGCCAATTTGAAGTTGACCCAGCGGAGTCATCAGGTCGCGATGGCACATCTTTCTACGACTTGGGAAAATTGCGTGTTGACAAAAACGCGCGACGTTCCCAGTATGTTGCTGAGTTGATCCAGTGCCACTGGGCTCATAAGCACTTTTGACTAAGAAACGACAAGGACGATTAACCAACATACAACACAAAACCTAAAGGTCGGGTCCGCCAATCACACTAAATCGAGTCAAGTGGGCCCCTCAACAGTCCAAAAAAACCTATAAGAACGGACGAATTTTGAATTCTCAAAACGACAATGGCAAC
>JAJAZK010000004.1 GCA_026785765.1 Rhodoferax sp.
ATCTGGAGTCGCGTTATCCCGCCCTCCCCGCCAACACGGACATGCAGAAGTTCGTAGGCGTGGTCGTCCTTGGCGGCGCGCTGACAAATTCGCGGATCTGGGAGGTCCACCACCAGGTGGCCCTGAACGACCAGGCCGAAAGGATGACGGCAACGGTTGGACTGTTGCACAAACACCCGCACCTCATGGCATTGTTCACAGGTGGCATCGCCAGTGTTCCGCCCGAAGGTCTGACGGAGGCGCAACGCGCGCGGCAGTTCTTCGATGAAATGGGCGTGGATCCGAAACGCCTGTTGTACGAGGACCGCTCGCGCAATACCGCCGAGAACGCGACCCTCAGCGCCACCGTGGCCTCGGTCAACCCGCAGCAACCCTGGCTGTTGCTGACATCGGCGAATCACATGCCACGCTCCATTGGCGTGTTCCGCAAGGCTGGCTGGAACGTGACCCCGTATCCGGTGGACTACCGCAACGACGGTACGCTGGATTGGCTGGACTTTTCCCTGGACGATGGGCCGCGTGACTGGCGATTGGTGCTGCACGAACTGGTGGGTTACTACGTCTACCGCTGGAGAGGCAGCCTGTGAAAGCCTGAGGGCGTGTTTGGCCTACCCATCGTGCAATGGCGGCAGTCGGCTTGCCAGCACCTTGTCGATGCGCCTGCCGTCAAGGTCCACTACCTCGAACATCCAGCCCGCGCATTCGATCTTCTCCGCGGTCACCGGCAGGTGCCCACACACCGCCATTAACAATCCTGCCACCGTGTTGTAGCGACCCCGCTCTTCATCAGGCAGTTCCTCAATATCGAGCCGGGCCTTGAACTCGCCCACGGGCATGGCGCCATCGATCAGCCAGGAACCGTCGTCGCGATGAGTGGCCCAGGCATCCACCTGGGCATGGGGTTGCAGCTCGCCGGTGATGGCCTCGAGCAGGTCAATGGGAGTAATCAATCCCTGCACCGCGCCATATTCATCCACCACGAGGACCAGGCGCGTGGACTGGGCTCGAAACTGCTCAACCAGTTCCATGCCGCTGAGGGTCTCGGGCACAAATACGGCCGGCTGCACATGCGTGGCGATAGTGCTTTCGTGGTCAGCGCCGAGTTGCAGCAGGGTTCCCACACTGATCTTGCCCACCACATCGTCCAGCGAGCCGCGACACACCGGATACCAGGAGTGACTTCCGCGTGCACCATGTGCCGCGACGCGGCGCAAACTGTCGGCCACCGTGCTGTCTGCGTCCAGCCAGCGGATGTCCGAGCGTGGCAGCATCATCGAGGTGAGTGGCCGGTCGTCAAGCAGGAACACGTTTTGCACCATCTGGTGCTCGTGTTCCTCGATCAAGCCGGCGTCCACCCCCTCTTCCAGGCTAGCCGTGATTTCCTCCTCGGTGACCGCACGGTTTCCTGCGGTGTCGATTCGCAACAGCTTGAGAATGCCATGCGTACAGGCGGAGAGCAGCCATACGAATGGTTTGGCAGCGCTGGCAACCCAGGTCATCGGGCGTGCCACCAGGCGCGCTACCGGCTCCGGGTACAACTGCCCGATGCGCTTGGGTACCAGTTCGCCGAACACAATGGTGACAAAGGTGATGGCGGTCACCACGATGGCGGTGGCCGCAATTGCCGCGACAGCCGGTGAAGCGCCGAGGCTTTGTATCCAGGCCGCCACCCCGGCACTGAACGCGGCTTCGCCGACAATTCCGTTGAGCATGCCGATCGAGGTGATGCCAACCTGCACCGAGGACAAAAACCGGGTCGGGTTGTCCAGCAACTTCAATGCCGCCTGGGCACCGCGGTCTCCGGCCTCTGCCATATTGGTGAGTCGGACTTTGCGGCTGGCAGTCAACGCCAGTTCGGACATCGCAAACGCACCATTGAGCAGGGTCAACAGTGCTATGAGCAGAAAATCCATACAACCGGGGTCAGAATCGACACCATGGCACTGTACCTGATTGGTGATGTCCACCGCTGCGACGAAGCCCTGCAGCGGCTGCTCGAACACGTCGACTTTTCGCCGAGGCGCGACTCGCTTGTCCTGCTCGGGGACCTGGTCAACCGTGGCCCGGACTCATTGGCCGTGTTGCGACGCCTGGTGGCCCTGGGTGCGTCGGCACGTTGTCTGCTGGGCAACCACGACCTGCATTTGCTGGCACTGGCGTGCGGCATCCGCCACATGCAGCGCAAAGACACCCTGCAAGCGGTGCTGGATGCGCCGGACCGGTCGGCACTGTTGCACTGGCTTCGCCACTGCCCGCTGGCGCTGTTGGAGAACTGGTGCGGCAACCAGATCCTGATGGTGCACGCGGGAGTGTTGCCGTCCTGGTCGGCGGCGCAGACGATGGCGTTTGCAGGCGAAGCGCAATCCGTTCTGGCCGCGCCCGGATTTGCCGGTTTCCTGCAGCACATGTATGGCAACGAACCGGCGCACTGGAGCGCCGACCTGGCGGGAGCGGACCGCCTGCGCGTCATCGTGAATGTGCTGACCCGGTTGCGCTTTTGCACCGCCGACGACCGGATGGAGTTCGACACCAAGGAGGCGGCGGCGGCGGCACCGCCTGGCTACTGTGCGCGGTTCGACGTGCCGGGTCGCAAAACTGCCAATACCACGGTTGCCTTCGGCCATTGGTCTACGCTGGGCTGGCTCGGTCGCTCCGACGTGTTGTCGCTCGATACCGGCTGTGTCTGGGGCGGCCCGCTCAGCGCCTTGCAGCTGCTGCCGGCGCCAGCGGGCCATGCGCTACGCTTCGAACTGTTTCAGGTACCCTGCAGCCAGTCCCAGCGCCCGGGCTAACGAGTTGCGTTATCCACCGCGGCGATCGGGTCAGCTGGTTTCGGTTTCCGGCCTGAACAGAGCCGCCACCCGGCGCCTGGGTTTGATGTTGGCAGAAATGCTGCGCGCCGGTCGCGGCGACGTTGGCTCCCAGGCTGGAGCAGCAGCGGCTTCGCCGGGTGCCTCGTAGGGCTTGTCGAAAAACGGATCGCGCGAAACCGGCGGCGGGCGCGAAAAGTCACGCCGCGGCGGGCGTTCGGCCCTGGCCCCGTCACGCTGCGCGTTGTCTGGCTGGCGTGCACTGCGCGGTGCCACACCCGGCTCATCTGGCACTTCATCGGCAGCGTACATGCGTCGGCCGTCGTTAATGCGGCCTTGTCGGCGGATATCGGGTGCATCTTCTTCAAACTCGATGGCTTCGAGTTCAATCTTGGACTTGAGCAGCTTCTCAAGGTCAGCCATCAAACGGCCATCGGAGTTGGAGACAAAACTCACCGCCAGGCCGGATGCTCCTGCGCGCCCGGTGCGGCCGATGCGATGGATGTAGTCCTCGGCGTTGAACGGAATGTCGAAATTGAACACGGCGGGAACGTCCTTGATGTCCAGCCCACGCGCGGCCACATCGGTACATACCAGCAAATCGACTTCACCCTTCTTGAAAGACTCCAGCGCTTTGAGGCGTTCGTCCTGGCTCTTGTCGCCGTGCAAGGCGGTGGTCTTGAGGCCTTCGCGTTCCAGCGAACGCGCCAGCCGCGCACAACCCAGTTTGCTATTGACGAACACAAAGGCCTGCTTCATGCCGCGCTGGCGCAAGGTCTGGTGCAGGGCCCGGCGTTTATCCTCGTCGGCCACGCTGTAGAAATGCTGTTCGACGGTGCTGGCAGTTGCATTCGGTCGCGCCACCTCGATCGTCACCGGGTCCTGCAGATAACTGTTGGCCAGGCGCCGGATCTCGGGCGAAAAGGTGGCGGAAAACAAAAGCGTGGTGCGCTGCTTGGGCAGGTAACTCAGTATGCGCTGCAAGTCGGGCAAAAACCCGATGTCGAGCATGCGGTCGGCTTCGTCCAGCACCACGTACTCTACCTGGTTGAGCACCGCGTTCTTGGCCTCGATATGGTCCAGCAAACGCCCCGGCGTTGCCACCAGAATTTCGACGCCACGCTTGAGCTCCAGCGTTTGCGGTTTCATGTCCATCCCGCCAAACACCACCATGCTGCGCAGGTTGGTGTATTTGGCATACAGCTCAACCTGCTCGGCCACCTGAACCGCCAGCTCGCGCGTGGGCAGCAGCACCAGCGCACGCACCGGATGCCGCGCTGGCGAGGTGGACGGGTTTTCGTGCTTCATCATGCGCTGCAGCAGCGGCAAGGCGAAAGCGGCGGTTTTGCCGGTACCGGTCTGGGCCGCGCCCATCACGTCCTTGCCGGTCAGGACGACGGGAATCGCCTCGGCCTGGATCGGGGTCATGGATTCGTAGCCCATTTCGGCTACGGCGCGTGCCAGCGGCTCGGCCAGCGATAAGTTGGAGAAGGAAGCTGTCATCTGAGCCCGCTATTGTCTCATTGACGGCTTGCCCCTGCAG
>JAJAZK010000005.1 GCA_026785765.1 Rhodoferax sp.
CCGCAGGATTTCCCCGGACGTGATCGGCACCCCCAACACGTAGACCATGTCACCGGCCTCGGTCAGGTGGATCGCCTTCTGCACCACCATGTAGCCGTCCATCGGTGCTTCGAAGCGTGTCGGCGGCCGTTTCGGGTCTTCCTGGAACCAGAGGCGGCCGACGAGATCGCCCTTCTTCACTGGCTGACCGGGCTCGACGATTCCCTCCCAGGTTCCGGCCTCCTCAGAACCTACGATCGTCGCAGGATTGCGGCCGTCCAGGATGATCGGCTGTGGCAGGCCGAGAGATGTGCGTGTCTGCACCGGTCCCGTCATCACTCCGACATGGCGCAGCACGTTGTTCAGGCCCGTCCACGCAAGCGCGTGCACCGGTCCCGGGGTCCGGCCTCCACCACCAAGCTCGGTCGTGATGACGAGTTTGCCCTGGTTCTCGGCTTCGACTGGCAGTAACCCGCTGCCATTGACGTCAATATAGAGAAAGTGGAAGTCGGAGTTCCATGCCAACATCGCATCGAGCATGACCTTGCGGTGCGCCAGATCGTCCACGACGTGCATGTGCGAGCAGGGCAGGAACCAGGCGCTGCGGCCGCCGGAGTGCATATCGATGACGACATCGGCGCGCGGGAACAGGCCGCGGGTGAGGAAATCGGCGAGCTGCTCATTCGGCGGTCCATTCGGGCTTCCAGGGAACGAACGGTTGAAGTTCGCGTTCGAGCCCGGCCACAGACGCGTGTTGGCGCGCGAAGCCTCCACCGACAAGCGCGGGCAGATGATTACGCGGCCCGTCACCTGCTCAAGCTGCAGTTCCTGCAGCAGCCGCAGGGCCGCTATCTGTCCCTCGTACTCGTCGCCGTGGTTGCCGGCGAGCACCAGCACGGTGGGGCCCTTGCCGCGCGCCACGGTCGCAATTGGCACCAGGGAATAGGCCCAGCCACCAGTATTCGATATACGTGGCAACGTCAGCCGGCCAATTTGTTTGCCGGGCGCGTCCAGGTCGATGTTGCAGTTGACGGGTGAGCCTGTGATCACGTTTACTCCTGGGCAATGCCAATGATGGACACAACGGTCGATGCGGGAAATCGGCAATCGTCAGCTACGCTGCTGCGCCGAGACGATTCACCGATCCGGTCTGGCGATGCTAACAAATCATGAAGGGCATAGGCTCGGTCAACGAAGAAGACATCGGGGACGTTGCCGCGATGTAATCGGCATTGACAACATGGCAGGCCATTGGCCTGAACACCGTGCGCACTGGCACCGTGCGCTGATTCAGGGCTGCAAGTACAAACTCGCCAAACGCGAGCGCTCACCAGGCCCTACGCGCAGTGCGTTCTCCAGGTACCCGTCGATTCCGCCGTGATCGGCCTCCACCAATTTGAACGCCGCGTTCAGAAAGGGTTCCTGCACCCGCCACAACACCTCCAGCACTTCCTGCGGCGCGGCCCCCGGCGACGAAGCGGGCATACGGAACAGCTCGTTCGTGAGCATGTAGTCGTGCATGATTTGCGGTCTTGATACACCCAGTGCACTGAGTACAAGTGCTGCCGCAAAACCGGTGCGGTCCTTGCCAGCCGTGCAGTGGAACACCAGAGGCGCGTCGCTTTCCAGGAGGCGGGCAAAGAGTTCAGCGAAGCGCTCCGAGTTGTCCAGCACGAAGGCCCGGTAGGTTTGCTCCATCAACTGCACTGTATCGTGCGCTGTAATTCGGCACCCGGCCTGCATCAACTGCTGCATGCCTTGCACGATAGTCGGGACGATCGGCAAGGAAAAGACGCTGACACCCGGCATGGCACACACGTGTTCGGTCCGCTCCTGCGGGCCGCGAAAGTCACATACCCGCGTGAGGCCCAGGCCGGACAGCGTCTGCATGTCATCGGGCGTCAAGGCTCCCAGGTGGTCGGAGCGAAACAACTTGCGCCAGCGCACGCTGCGTCCGCCGTACCCGGCGTAGCCGCCAAGGTCGCGAAAGTTGGAGGTGCCGGCAAGCGGTACGGAGCGCGACGGAGTCTGCATGGTGTTCCAATGGTTCAACACCAAATTTAACGCAAGTTGCGTGCCCGACCGGTCACCTAGCGGACGCACCGTACCATCGGATCTGATGCTGTCTGCCCAAGCCATTGCAAATCGACGCGGAATCCTCGCCATGTCCACCTCGATGGCCTGTTTTCTTATCAACGACGCATTGGTCAAACACCTGAGCCAGGGTATGCCAGCGGCCCAATTGATCTGCATTCGGGGCATCCTGGCGACCCTGCTGTTGCTGGCCATCGCACAAGCAATGGGCTTGCTGCGACGCGCCGCACGTGGTCCGGACAAAGCCGGACCGGTGTTGCTGCATCCCCTCGTACTGTGGCGATCGGCGCTCGACGCATTGGCCACGATGGCGTACCTGAACTCGCTGTTTCACCTTCCGATTGCCAACGCCACCGCCATCAACATGGCGTCACCCTTGTTTCTGACTCTGTACGCGATGCTGCGCTGGCGCGAACACGTCCGTCGATCGCGCTGGCTTGCCATTGGCGTGGGCTTCACCGGCGTGCTGCTGGTGGTACAGCCAACCGCCAGCGAGTTCAATAGCTGGGCACTGGTGTGCCTGCTGGCTACACTGTTGCACACGGCACGCGACCTGGTAACCCGCAGCATTCCAGCGCAGCTGCCCTCCATCCTCGTGACCCTGGCGACCGCCCTGTCAGTGACTCTTCTGTCCGGCGTCTGGGCCACTTGGAGCGGCTGGCAGGCGATCAACCTGCAGCAGTTCGGCCTGCTGGCCGCAGCCAGCGTGTTCCTCAGCGCCGGGTATTACCTGGTCATCGTCGGCATGCGTGGCGGCGACATGGCGGTGGTCGCGCCATTCCGCTACACCGGACTGCTGTTTGCGTTGGTCCTGGGCTGGGCGTTCTGGGGCGACATCCCGAACACCATGGCATGGGCAGGTACCCTGGTGCTGGTGGGCGCGGGGGTGTTCATGTTACGCAGCAACCGCACCTGATCGGGCCCGGCTAGGAGCCGAAAAAGAAGCGCTCTTCGACGATCTTGTCGCCCTGCACGGTGTAGACGCCCATCTCGTCCATTACCATGCGCGCACCATCCTTGGGCGTCACGTCCATGGTAAAACGAATCACGAACTGCTGCCCATGCACATAGGGGCCCTCAACCTTGACGCTGTGGATTTCGTGGTTGGCGTACCACCATGCGCCCTTGGCATCGACTGCCTTGCGCCCCTTGATCATCGCCATGTCTCCCGGCATAGGCTCCATCGACACGATGTCGTCTGACCAGTAGGCATGGCCGGCATCCTCGAATTTCCCGGCTTTCAGCAAGGCTGTGAATGCGTCTGCGAGTTCCTGGGTTGTCATCAAAATCTCCTGTCGGTTGGCGAGGGAACCAGTGTCGGTGCGCCGACCGTCGGCCGCAAGCGGCACGTGCGCTGGCGCCGCGATCAGCGCAAAAACGGCTCAGTCGGCCCTGCAAGACATGCCACACTAGCAACCAGAAAGGGCGCCCGTCCGATGTCAACCGATCTCGACCGCTTCGTTGCCGACGACACATTCCCTACCCTCATTCGTGCGCTTGCTGCTCGCGGCGCTACGCGGCGCTACCGAAAAGGCACCATCTTGATCAACGAAGGTGACTTCGGTGACACCATCTTCATCGTACTGGTTGGCCGCGTCAAGGTGTTCAGCGACGCCGCCAGCGACAAGGAAATCACTTTTGGCATTTTCGGACCAGGCGAGTACGTGGGTGAAATGGCAATCGACGGAGGACCACGCTCGGCCAGCGTCATCACGCTGGAGCCGGTGGCATGTGCGGTGGTCGCCCGTGCCGCCCTGCTTGCATTCATTGCCGAAAAGCCAGAGTTTGCGATCACGCTGCTGTCCAAGGTCATACAGCGCCTGCGCCTGGCAACGCGGGATGCGCGCAACCTGGCGTTTATCGACGTCTATGGCCGCCTGAACCAATGCGTGCAGGCCCTGGCGGTACCCGGTGCAGCCGGGACACTCGTGGTTCCAGAACGTCTGACCCATGTGGAGTTGGCCAGCCGTGTCGGCTGCAGCCGCGAGATGGTAAGCCGTATCCTGAAGGACCTGGAAAGCGGCGGTTATGTGCGCCTGGTAGACAGGCGCATCCACCTTATGGCCAAACTCCCACAACGCTGGTAATGCTAGCCTCAGGCGTAACAAACTGTGCATACGTCACGAATCCAGCTGGTCAGACTACCGACCCAATCCCTGTCCAACACCTTAACCTGAGTCCAGCGCATCGAACAGGGAAATGGCAACCGCCGCCCCGACGCGCAAGGAGTCCCGGACATGTTTGCGACACTGTACAACGCACCAAGACAGCAACAACCAACACCAATGCGAGGCGGTGCACCGCTGCCAGAGCAGGCCGAACTGGAGTTGCTGCGGCTGGCCCTCAACCAGGTGGACTACGGCCTGGCGGCCGTGGACGCTGACTCAGGCGAGATCCAGTTTGTCAACGCGCCAGGGCGCTGTGCGCTGCAAGGCCCGCCCAACGGACGCAACGGGGGACAACACGAAACCGGGTTGCGCATCATCAACGGAACCGTCACGACCTACCGCGAGGCCCAGGCGAACCTGCTGGTGGAATTACTGCAGCGCACCAAATCCGGACTCAGGGGGCTTCTGAGTCTGGCTGGCAACGGACAGTCGGCTGCGTCTGCGGTAGCCGTGTTGCCACTTGCTGGTGCTCAGCTCGATCCAGCCTGCGCCAACGCCGAGCCGCCGACTGCGCCGCGCAGCTTTGCCCTGCTGGTGTTTGCCAAACAGCATGCCTGCGACGACTCCAGCATGGCCCTGTTTGCCCGCGAGCAGGGCCTCACCGGCACCGAGGGACAGGTCCTGGCGCAGGTGTGCAAGGGATTGCGACCACTCGAGATCGCCACACGACACGGGGTCAAAGTCTCTACTGTGCGCACGCAGCTGCGCAGTATCCGCAGCAAGACCGGGAGCAACTCGATACGGGATCTGGTGCAGCAGATGTCGGTACTGCCGCCGTTGGCCAGACGGCTGACACACGCGCAGCCGACGTAAGTTTTTCAGCAGGCCACCCGGCCCGGGTTTACTGCGCTGCGGCCAAGGCCACTGCAACCTTGCGCACCTGGCCAGCACGCCAGACGGTGAGCGTCACCCGGTCACCGGCCTGGCGCTGCTCGAGCAGGTTGAGCATTCCGTCGAGGTCCGCGACGGCCTCGTCGTTGATTGCGGTGATCACGTCGCCACCCAGGATGCCACCATCGGCTCCGCGGCGGAACGCCTGCAGGCCGGCACGCGCACCCGGGCTATTCGGTACCACCTGTAACAAAGCCACACCTTTGGGCAGGTTCAGCGCGCGCAACATGTCGGGTGTGCCCGCGCTGATACCAATGGTCGGACGCAGGAAACGGCCATCGCGGATGAGGCGCGGCACGATGCGGTTGACCTCGTCAACTGGAATAGCGAAACCGATGCCGGCGCTGGCACCGCTGGGGCTGAAGATCGCTGTGTTGACACCAATCAATCGTCCCGCCGAGTCCAGCAGCGGACCGCCGGAGTTGCCCGGATTGATCGCCGCATCGGTCTGCACGACACCACGGATGGTGCGGCCATTGACCGAATCAATCTCCCGATTGAGCGCGCTGACGATCCCGGTGGTGAGCGACTGGTCGAGACCAAAGGGATTACCAATCGCATAGACTTTTTGCCCGACCAGCAAGTCGCGGCTCTTGCCCAAGGCAATCGGCGGCAACTTTGCTGCGGGTATCTCTATTTTCAACACCGCCAGATCACGGTCGGGAAAGGCGCCCACCAGCTTGGCCGCATGCGTGGTCTGGTCGGCCAGCGTCACCCGGGCCGCGTTGGCGCCCTGGATGACATGGAAATTGGTGACGATGTGTCCGGCGGTATCCCAGACAAACCCGGTGCCTGTCCCCTTGGGAACCTGCTGCACGTTGGCCGTGAACATGTCTCGCTGGTTCTCCAGCGTGGTGATGTGCACCACTGACGGGCTGGTGCGGCGGAACACGTCGATATTGTTCTGCTCCTCGGCCAGGAGCGCCCCGCGCGGCGCGACGGCGCGTGGCAGTACCTCGGCGCGCGCGTGCGTGAGGGGGGCGGCCAGGGCAAGAACCAGACCGCCGGCGACAGCCAAGGCGGCCAGGGCGATGCGCAGGGGTGCGCCGGGAGGACGGTAATGGATTGGCATGGGCATGGGCATGGGCAGGCTCACGAGAACGCAAAAAGCTGATTCCGTGCAAATGGGGACGGACCCGGAATCGTCAAGCCCGCCGGACAGTCTGCGGGAGCATTGCCGACCGCACAGTGGCCTTCAACCACCAGGACTGCTCTGCCAAACTCCCGCCAGGTGTCCGGCCACAGGCATCAATGCCGGCCCTTCCTGCCAGCGCGTAGATTGACTCACATATGATCAGCGCGATGGACCTTTTCCGACGCAACGTCACCATTGCCGCGCTGGGCGCGGCAATTCCCTTGACCGGCGTCGCCGGGATGCCTGCGGCGAGTGTCGTTGACGAAACCTGGACCGACGCCGCGCGCCAGCGCGAGATACCGGTCAGGCTGCGCTGGCCCGACGGCGGCCAGCACAGCGGTCCGCGCCCGATTGTGCTGTTCTCGCATGGACTGGGCGGCACCCGCGATGGCGGCAGCCTGTGGGGGGAGGCCTGGTCCAACGCCGGTTTTGTCGTGCTGCACCTGCAACATCACGGGAGTGATCTGGCAGCGGTGCGCGGCACCGCAAGTTCCTTCACGGACCGTGCCGGCCTTCGCACGGCGGCGACAGCGCAGCAGTTGCTGGCACGCTTGCGCGACGTCGGTTTTGTGCTGGAGGAGATCACCCGTCGCCATCAAGCTCGTCAGGAGCGCTGGGCCGCGGTGCGACCGACCCGGATCGGCATGAGTGGCCACTCCTTTGGCGCCCACACCACACTGGGAATGGCGGGGCAAACTTATCCCGGCTTCACGGGGGTTGATGAGCCTCGCCTGGCTTCGTTCATTGCATTTTCGCCGACCCTGCCCCCGACGGGTGGCCCGACGCAGGCTTTCTCCCGGCTGACCCGCCCGCTGCTGTCCATCACCGGCACCCGTGATTCCGACGTCCTGGGCACTGGTGCCACTGCGGAGCGGCGCATCGCCGTGTTCGGCGCCTTGCCCATGGGCGATAAAGGCCATTTGGTGTTGCAAGACGCCGACCACATGACGTTTGCCGGACAGACTGGGCGCGCTGTCGAGATTGTTGCGCGCGAGCAGATCACACTCGACCTGCAACCATCGCACCATGCACTGATCGGGTCCGTCACGACCGACTGGTGGCGCGCGACGCTGCAAGGAGATGCTGCCAGCCGCACGCGGCTGACCGCTCCGCAAGGCCTGCGCACGGGCGACCTATGGGAACTGAAGTAGCCGCAAGCCGCGCTGCCGTGCCCCCTTAAATCGCCTCGGTGTCGACCTCGCTGCTGGCCTGGGCGTTATAACGCTGACCGATGATGGTGTGGCTGTTGACGGTCTGCTCCAGGCGCGCCATCACGTCGGCATCAAGTTGCAACCCATCCGCGCCCAGGTCTTCCTGCAGATGCGCCACACTGGTCGTGCCGGGAATGGGAATGGTATGCGGCGCTTTGTGCAGCAGCCAAGCCAGGGCGAGTTGGGCCGGGGTACAACCAAGGCTTTGGGCGATCGCATTAAAGGCGGCCTGCACCTTGCGGTTTGCCGCATGCGCTTCGCCCAGAAAACGCGGCATGCTGCGGCGCAGGTCATTGGCTACCATGGATTCCACTTCGAGCGGGGCGCCGCACAGAAATCCACGCGCCACCGGGCTGAACGCCACATAGGCGGCGCCAATGTCGGCGCAGGCCTGTAAGACCGCAATTTCGGCATTCCGCGTCCACAAGGAATACTCGGATTGCACCGCCGCAATCGGAAACACGGCATGGGCCTTGCGCAAGGTGACAGCCGACACCTCGGACAAGCCAATGGCGCGCACCTTGCCGGCATGCACCAGGTCGGCCAATGCACCGACGCTGTCTTCGATCGGTACCTGCTTGTCCCAGCGGTGCAGGTAATACAGGTCGATCACATCGGTTTGCAGGCGGCGCAGACTGTCTTCGCAATTGCGCCGGATCACCTCCGGGCTGCCGTCGATGACGCGTTTCATCCCGTCCTCGAACTGCACACCGGCCATACCGCCCTTGCTGCACAGGGTGATCTGTTGGCGGTGCGACCGCAGCACCCGACCGACCAGGGTCTCATTCTTCCCAAACCCGTAGAGAGCCGCCGTGTCGAACAGCGTAACTCCGGCGTCCAGCGCCGCCAGCAACAGTCGCTCGCCCTGCTCCGGCGACGGTGGCGCCCCGTATGCATGGCTCAGGTTCATGCAGCCCAGGCCGATGGCCGAGACTTCGAAGGACGCGATGCGGCGGGTGTGCATGTCAGGTCAGCTGTTGCTCAAGTTGGTGCAGCACATCGTAGCAGGGCAATACGTCGGCCACGCTGCTATTGGGCGCACGACCTTCGCGAATGGCGGCGAAAAACTCGCGGTCCTGCAACTCGATGCCGTTCATCGACACGTCGACTTTCGACACATCTATCTTCTCGTCCTTGCCGTTGAACAGGTCGTCGTAACGGGCAATATAGGTGCCACTATCGCCGATGTACCGGAAGAAGCTGCCCAATGGCCCATCGTTGTTGAAGCTCAACGAAAGCGTGCAGATCGCACCATTGGCGGCCTTGAGCTGGATACCCATGTCCATGGCGATACCCAGGGCTGGATGGACCGGGCCCTGCACCGCATTTGCCTTCACGACGGGGCTGCCGCACTGGTAGGCGAACAAATCCACCGTGTGGGCGGCGTGGTGCCACAACAAATGGTCGGTCCAGGAGCGCGGCTGTCCGAGCGCGTTGATGTTGCTGCGGCGAAAGAAATAGGTTTGCACATCCATTTGCTGGATGTTGAACTTGCCAGACGCGACTTGCCGGCGCACATACTGGTGGCTGGGATTAAAGCGCCGCGTGTGGCCGCACATTGCCACCAGGCCACTCTGTTTGGCCGCCGCCACCACATCCTTGGCGCGCTGCAGCGAGTCGGCCAGCGGAATCTCAACCTGCACATGTTTGCCAGCCTGCAGGCAGGCAATAGCCTGCGCCGCATGCATCTGGGTAGGTGTGCACAGGATCACCGCGTCCACCTGCGCCAGCGCCAGGCTGTCGGCGAGTTCGGTGCTGACGTGCCCGATGCCATACTTGATTGCCACTTCCCGTGTCTTGTCGAGTTCCCGACCGACCAGTGAGACCACCTCGACATCCACGACATTGCGGATACCGTCCAGGTGTTTGATGCCGAACGCGCCCGCACCGGCCAATGCCACCTTGATCGTCTTGCTCATACTGACCCCTGCTCCAGAATGAGATGGCCAACCGCCGTGTTCGAAGCCGGTACATGGTAAAAACGGTGGGCAACACGGGGCCTGGCGCCACCCGCCGCATCGGCCATGGCACCCCGCGCAATCAGCCACATCACCATTTCGATACCTTCCGAGCCGGCTTCGCGTACGTAGTCGATATGCGGCAACTGTGCCAGACCAGCTGGGTCGGCGATCAGGCGGTCCAGAAAGGCATTGTCGAATTCCCTGTTGATCAGGCCCGCACGCGGACCCTGCAACTGGTGGCTCATACCACCAGTACCCCAGATCTGGACATTGAGCGGCTCATCGTACTGCGCCAGCGCACGCGCAATGGCTCGCCCCAACTCGAAACAGCGCCGCCCCGATGGAGCCGGGTATTGCACGACGTTCACAGCCAAAGGAATCACTGGACACGGCCAGGCCAGCGGCTGACCACACAGAAGGCTCAGCGGCACGGTGAGGCCATGGTCCACGTCCATCTTGTTGACGATCGTCAGGTCGAAGTCCTGCTGAATCACCGACTGCGCAATGTGCGCTGCCAGTTCCGGGTGGCCCATCACCACCGGCACCGGGCGCGGGCCCCAACCTTCGTCGGCGGGATGGTACAAGGCGGCCGTGCCGATCGCAAAGGTCGGGATCATGTCCAGGCTGAATGCGGTTGCGTGGTCGTTGAACACCAGCACGATCGCGTCAGGAGTGTGTTCGCGCAGCCAGAGCCGGGAGAACTCGTAGCCTTGAAAGACCGGCTTCCAGTATGGCTCCCCGGTCTTGCCCAGGTCGATTGCGGCGCCAATGGCCGGTACGTGCGAGGTGTAGACACTCGCGCTGATGTGTGCCATTTGTACTTATCCTTTTGAGCCGGCCTGGCCCTGCGGCTGCCGATGCGCCTGTGCGTCGCCATCTTCGCCGACAAACCGGTTGCCCTGTATGGAACGGCCGCCCGCTACCATCATGTTGCGGTACTCCTCTTCTGTCATGCCGGTCATGCTGCCGGCCATCTGCTGGAAACTCCGGCCGTCGGTGGCTCCGATCTTTGCCAGGAAGTAGATGTTGCCACCGAGCGCGATGCAGCGGTTGAGGTCGCGCGCCAGCACCGCCTGTTTCTGCGCTTCGGTCATCGGCCACTCATCCAGGAAGGCGCGCTCGTCCGCCTTGAAACGCTCCCGGCTGGCGCGAGTCATGAGCGACATGCAGAACTGATTGAGGTGGTATCCGATGCGGCTCTGCTCGGCGTCGAACAATGTTGTGCCGGGAACGTCTAGATAGGGCTTGAGAAGGGGCATGGAATGGTCCCGGATTGGGTAATGTCTCAGCGCCAGTAGAGCCGGTCGGGGTTGTCCACCAGCAGGCCGTGCTGCAAGACTGCTGTGGTGGCTATGGCGGGAATGTAGTCCACCAGCAAACCATCGTCGGGCATATGGTCCTTCAGGTTCGGGTGTGGCCAGTCGGTGCCCCACAGCACCCGATCCGGGAAACTCTCCACCAGACGACGGGCGAACGGAACCACATCGCGGTAGGCATGTTGTTCACCATGCAGGGCGGGTGGGCCGCTGTGTGTGAGCCGCTCCGGGCAACTGACCTTGCTCCAGACATTGGGGTGTTCGCGCATCAGCTTCTGAAACAACCCGAACTGCGGTCCGTCCAACGGCTGGTTCACGTCCGGCCTGCCCATGTGGTCCACCACCACGGTGGTTGGCAGCATGGTGAAAAAATCGTACAGCTCCGGCAAATCCTGTGCCTCGAAATACACCACCACATGCCAGCCCAGGGACACAATGCGCTGGGCGATCTCAAGCAATACCTCGCGTGGCGTGAAGTCGGCCAGGCGGCGTACAAAGTTGAAACGGGTGCCGCGCACCCCAGCCTCGTGCATGTCACGCAACTCTGCATCCTTCACATTGCGATGCACGGTGGCCACACCACGCGCCCTCCCGTTGGAAGCGCGCAAGGCGTCGACCAGCGCCCGGTTATCGCTGCCGTGGCAGGTCGCCTGCACGATCACGTTGCGCTCAAAGCCCAGATGGTCGCGCAGCGCGAGCAATTGCGCGGCGGATGCGTCGCACGGGGTGTACTTGCGCTCCGGCGCGTAGGGAAAAATGGCGCCGGGCCCAAACACATGGCAATGCGCATCCACCGCACCGGCGGGCAGTTGGAAGCGCGGCTTGCTCGGGCTTGGGTACCAGTCCAGCCAGCCCGGCGTCTTGCTGAAAACTTCGGGGTTGCCAGAGTCCATGGTGCTCAATCGATGTAGCGCAGACCGGCTTTTTCCAGTGGCTCGCGCATGTTGTACATGTCCAGCCCGAGCACACCGGCAGCAAGTTTGGCCCGTTTGCCGGACTCGTTGGCCTCGCGTGCGGCGGCCGCGTCAGCCACCTGCTGCGCGATTGCGGCAGGAACCACCACCACGCCGTCGTCGTCGGCAATCACCACGTCGCCCGGATTGACCAAGGCCCCTGCACAAACGACGGGAATATTCACCGAACCCAGCGTCGCCTTGATCGTGCCTTTGGCATGCACCGCCCTGGAAAACACCGGGAAGTTCATCGCTGTGAGGTCCCGGACGTCGCGCACACCGCCATCAATTACCAGCCCGACGGCGCCGCGGGCGCGAAACGAGGTGGCCAGCAGGTCACCAAAAAAGCCGTCCGCATTTTCCGAGGTGACGGCTGCCACCACCACGTCGCCGCTTTGCAACTGCTCTGCCGCCACATGCATCATCCAGTTGTCACCCGGGTGCAGCAGCACCGTCACCGCGCTGCCGCATAACCGGGCGCCGGCATAAATCGGTCGCATATACGGTTGCATCAGGCCGACGCGGCCCATGGCCTCGTGAATGGTGGCGACACCGAACCGGGACAACTGCTGCACCACCGCCCGGTCCGCGCGAACAATCCCGCGCTTGACAACGCCAAGCTGGTTCATCTGTGTGCTCATGCTCATTTTCCCTTCTGCCGCAGCGCCGCATCCAGCCGTGGAAAGACGCGCCGCGCATTGCCCTCATAGATCTGGAAACGGTCCGCATCGCTGAGAATCTTCGAGGCCTCGATGTAGCGTTTGGTGTCGTCGTAATAGTTGCCGGTCTCTGGATCGATACCGCGCACGGCGCCGATCATCTCGGAGGCGAACAGGACGTTCTTCACCGGGATCACGGTGTTGAGCAGATCAATGCCGGGCTGGTGGTAGACGCAGGTATCAAAGTAGATGTTGTGCAGCAAATGCTCTGAGAGCAGGGGTTTCTTGAGCTCCTGGGCCAGACCGCGAAAGCGGCCCCAGTGGTAGGGCACAGCGCCGCCGCCGTGCGGGATCAGGAAACGCAGCGTGGGGAACTGCTGGAACAGGTCGGAGGTGAGGCACTGCATGAAGGCCGTGGTGTCGGCATTGAGGTAGTGGGCACCGGTTGTGTGGAAACACGGGTTGCAGCTGGTCGACACATGGATCATCGCCGGGATGTCGTACTCAACCATTTTCTCGTAGAGCGCGAACCAGTGTTTGTCGCTCAGGGGGGGCGAGGTCCAGTGGCCGCCGCTGGGGTCCGGGTTCAGGTTGATTCCGACGTTGCCGTACTGCTTGATGCACTTCTCAAGCTCGGGAATGCAGCTCGCCGGGTCGACGCCGGGAGACTGCGGCAACATCGCGGCCCCGATGAAGTGGTCGGGAAACAGCTGTGCCACGCGGTAACACAACTCGTTGCAGATCGCCGCCCAGGTCGAAGACACGTTGAAGTCGCCAATGTGGTGCGCCATGAAACTCGCGCGCGGCGAGAAAATCGTCAGGTCGGAACCACGCTCGCGCATCAGCTTTAACTGGTTGGTCTCGATCGACTCGCGCAATTCGTCGTCGCTGATCTGCAGCTCAGACACTTTCGGTCGCGACGCCGGGTCCGCGATCGCCGCAATCTGGCGGTTGCGCCAGACTTCCAGCGCCTTCGGGGCCGTGGTGTAGTGGCCGTGGCAATCAATGATCAGTGGCGCACGCATGGTAATGTCTCCTGGACTTCTTCTTGCTCTATTGTGGTCGAGTACGCGCCAAAAAAGAAGCTGTAGTGACCACTAGCAGAGATACGATTGCGCAATGGCATTGCCCTGGCCAACCGGCGACGCCGGATAATTAACGGCAACAGCAGGAGTCAGTTCCCATGGCATCCATCGTCATCACCCTGATCGGGCCCGACCGCCCTGGAATGGTCAGCGCCCTGTCCGACGCAGCAGCCGAGCATGGCGCCAACTGGGCCAACAGCCTGATGGCTAATTTCTCCGGTCAGTTTGCCGGCATCGTGCAACTCGATGTGTCCCCCGCCCGTAGCGCAGGGCTGGTGGCGGCTCTGCGCGCATTGGAGTCAGCAGACTTCCAGATCCAGGTCGCTACTTCTGACACTGCCACAGCAACAACTGCCACGCGGTCCATGCAGTTGGACTTGCTGGGCAACGACCATCCGGGGATCATCCAAACCATCTCCAGCGAGTTGGCGCGGCAAGGAGTGGGCATCCACAAGCTGCAGTCCCACATTGCGAGCGGCGCCATGTCCGGTGAACCGATGTTTCACCTGAGCGCGCAGCTCTCGGTTCCAATTGCGCTGGATCAGGACACCTTGCGCAAAGGACTGGAGGGATTGGCCAACGAGATGATGGTCGACATAACCTTCGACATGGCAACACCCGCCGTTGCGTGAGAGCCGCCTGATGCTGTTGCAGCACAGCACGCGCTGACCAGGCGTTTTTCTGTTGAGGGTTTGTGGAGCGGCGCCCACGTTGATGGCGGCCAGTTGCGCCCCGCGCCACCGCTCCATCGCAATGGGACTGTGGAGTACCTTCATTGGAGTGGCATTTGCCCTATCTGCGGCCATCGCCCCCTGGGTCATGTCCGATACCGGTGTCGCCGGCTTGTTCCGGCTACACGGCGCTGCCCTGGCGTTGGCGCTGCCGGTATGCATGTTCATTTTGCCGACCGATGGTGCAGCCGCTGGCCAGCGCACTGGGGCACCCCGGCCGCACTTGCTCTTGCAACACGCCCGCATCTACACCAGCTTTCGCACCGCCGTGCCCGGCATTTGCTTCCTGTGTTACACCGTGACGGCTATTGCCTTGCTGACCTTTTTGCCACAAGTTGCGGGAGCGACAACGCACTGGCTGGCAGTCGCTTTGCCAGTCCTGGTGATGGCGGGGTCCGTGAGCGCCGGCTGGCTGGCGCAGCACCGGGTCTCACCATTGCAATTGCTGGCAGCGGCGTTTGGCGACATGGCACTGGCGGGATGTCTGCTGGCTGCCGGCCTGCACATTGGAATTGCGATTGCGCCTGCGGCGCTGCTGCTGATGTTGTTCGCTGGACTGGCCACAGGCGCCTCGTTCGCGCTGGTTCCTTACCTCAATGGCGAAAGCGCGGCGCAGGCCCAAGCCAATGGCGCGATCGCGCAGCCCGGCAACCGGGGCTCCAGTAGCGGCCCGCCCCTGTTCGTTATGCTGCTATCTCAGTTCGGGACTGTTGCGATTGCGCTGCCGGTCGTAGTCTTCGGCCTGATCGGCATGCTGCTCGCGCTCCGGGCGACCCGGTTGCAGCCGCCCCACGCCGGTTGACACGAGCGTCAGCGCTTGAAAAGCAGCCGGTCTGCGTAACGCTGCCAAGTCAACAACCGGCAAACCGGATTTAACCCAGAAACCGCATGTGACCGCTTTCTTCCGCTGGATAGGCCTCATGAACTCTTGCTTGCGTGCTCACGAGCAAGGTCACCTCAAGGGTGACAAGGCTACGCACCCGATGGAGCCGCGCTGGCGCCGGCTTGCGGCATTGCTTCTCCTTGTGGGCAGAAGCCCGCAGCGTCGTCACTCCTTGCCAGCGCACCCCAGCCCAGCCCGCCCGGGCGCGGCCCACTGCGGTTTCTAGGCTTGGCCGCGCAGCTGCTGGTTGAAAAATGCCATGGTGCGGTCCCATGCAAGTTTGGCCGCTGCGGCATCGAAACGCGGCGTCGTGTCGTTGTTGAAACCGTGTTGCGTACCGGGATACTGGTGCGCCGTATAACGTGCGCCGGCCGCCTTCAACGCAGCCTCATAGACCGGCCAGGCAGCATTGATTCGCTCGTCAACCCCGGCGAAATGGATCTGCAATGGCGCCTTGACCCTGGCCGCGTCCTCGGCCGACGGATGGTTACCATAAAACGGCACGCCGGCGGCCAGATCGGGCAAGCGCGTGGACAGGAAATGCACCATGCCGCCGCCGTAACAGAAGCCGACCGAGCCGTATTTCCCGCTGCACTCAGGTCGCGCCTTGAGCACGGCCGCGCCTGCCAGAAAGTCTTCGCGCGTCTTGGCCTGGTCAAGCTTGGCAAACAGCTCGCGTGCCTTGTCTTCATCGCCGGGATAGCCGCCTAGCGGTACCAATGCATCGGGTGCGAACGCAACATAACTGTCGAGCGCCAGGCGACGGGTGATGTCTTCGATATGCGGATTCAAGCCCCGGTTCTCGTGCACCACAAGGATACCTGGCAACTTACCCGTGGCATTCGCAGGCATGGCCAGGTAACCTTTCATGCTGCCCGAGCCGTTTGGCGACGCATAGGTGAGCATCTCGGTCTTGAGACGTTTGTCATCCTTGGGCACAACCTGGGCAGCGGCAAAATTCGGACTGAGCGAAGCAAGCAACATGCCTGCAGTGACACCACCCACAGCAAACTTTTGGGCGCGATCGAGAAAACCGCGGCGGTCGATGCCACCGTGTACGTAAGCGTCGAAAAGAATCAACAGTTCCTGGTCAAAATCGTCAGCGGTCAAACGTGGCATTGGTGCTCCTGGTTTTACACAAAGGATACCGTCTGACACTGGCGTTCCCCCCAGGGTTCCCCTATGCCACTACAGCCCTCGAGGGCAGGGAAAACCCGAGTAACAAGCCGCCCTCCACGTACAGCGGCAGGCGGGTGCAAACGCAACGCCCTGCATGGTGCGCAGGTTGCCGAACTGAACAAACCGTTCAAGCGAAAACTGGCCAGCGCCCGCACTTCAAATCCTGGAGCAGGAACCGCGGTCGCATGGCGCTGGCTATTGTTGGGGTGGCCCAACACCCCTACACTAGTCCGACAAAAACAACGCCCGCTCTCGAGGAGAAGGACAAATGACATCGAAGGAAACTGCGGCCCTCAGCCAGTTGCTGAGTCTGCTGGAATCGCGCTACGCTTTGCGCGTGTTGTGGGCGCTGCGCGACGGGCACCCGCAAACTTTCCGGTTGCTGCAGGACAGTGTGGGTGGCATCACCCCCAACACATTGAACACCCGCACCAAGGAGTTGCGCGCCGCCGGCTTGATGGCGCACGGCAAGGAAGGTTATTTCCTGACGGCAGCTGGCGCAGACTGCCTGCGCCGTATCGCCGACCTGCCGGCCTTTGCCGTACGCTGGGTCGCGCAGCAGGCCAAGAAGAAGGCCTGAGCTCCACCGTAGTGCGTCTGTGCGCCGATTGCCGACATGGCCACGCTGCTGGCATAATTTCCATCCGTACAGTGCGCTTCGGCGCACCGGTCTCCACACGCCGCCAACGGCAGCGCTTTCCCACCATCTCCGGATTTTTCCATGATCACCACCGACAGCGGACTGCAATACCTCGATACCACCGTGGGCGACGGGGCCGAAGCCTTTTCCGGCCACAATGTCACCGTGCACTACACGGGTTGGCTCTACAACAACGAAACCCAGGGCGCAAAGTTCGATTCGAGCAAGGACCGTTCCGACCCGTTTGTTTTCTCGCTCGGCTCGGGAATGGTGATCCGTGGCTGGGACGAGGGTGTGGCGGGAATGAAGGTAGGCGGCGCGCGCACGCTGGTCATTCCGCCCGCTCTGGGATATGGCGCGCGTGGCGCCGGCGGCGTCATCCCGCCCAATGCCACGTTGAAGTTTGACGTGGAGCTGCTCGGCGTAGCCTGACCCGGTCGGGCCTGCCCAACTCCTGCTGCGCTACTCGGCTTTGGCGCGGTTCAAAGCACCAGCTGACGGCAAGGCCTGTGCCCGAAGGCCATGCCCGCGTGGCCCTTGAAACCTGGCCAGTTGCCCCAAGGTCCTGTGCGTCGAACCCGTATCCTCATATATCTCCATGTCTCACCCAAACCCACACGATCCGGCGCCAGACTACCAGAGCACCGAAGAAATGATTGCGGCACAAGCCGCTCACGAAGCCGATTTGCTGAGCCAAGCCCAGGCCGACCTGACGGCGCTGCAGGCGAAAAGTGCAGAACTGGCGGACCAGTACCTGCGTGCCAAGGCTGAGGCAGAAAATGCGCGCCGCCGCGCCGAGGACGAAATCTCCAAGACTCGCAAATTCGCCCTGGAAGGTTTCGCCGAAAGCATGTTGCCGGTGGTGGACAGCCTGGAAGCCGGGTTGACGCTCAAGGACGCCACACCGGAGCAGATCCGCGAAGGTGCCCAAGCCACGTTGCGCCAACTCACAGCAGCGCTCGAGCGCAACAAGGTGATCGCGATCAACCCGGCGGCAGGCACCCGGTTCGACCCGCACCAGCACCAGGCGATCAGCGTCGTGCCGTCCGAACTCGAAGCCAATTGTGTGGTGGCGGTGCTGCAAAAGGGTTACTCGATCGCCGAGCGCGTGTTGCGCCCTGCCCTGGTGACGGTAGCGGCGCCCAAATAAGCCCTTGAAAACACTGCGCCAATCCGCACCTTTACAACAGAAATATTGTGTGAAACCAGCCAAGCGCGGCAAACCGCAGCCGTCAGGCGTTTTTGGAGAAGAACATGGGAAGAATCATTGGCATTGACCTGGGCACCACCAATAGTTGCGTGGCCATCATGGAGGGCAACGTGCCCAAGGTCATCGAGAACTCCGAAGGTGCGCGCACCACGCCGTCCATCATCGCTTACCAGGAAGACGGTGAAGTGCTGGTGGGGGCTTCGGCCAAACGCCAGGCCGTGACTAATCCGCGCAACACGCTGTATGCCGTAAAGCGGTTGATCGGACGCAAGTTTGCAGAGAAGGAAGTGCAGAAGGACATCGCCTTGATGCCCTACAAGATCGTCGCGGCCGACAACGGCGACGCCTGGGTGGAAGTGCGTGGCAAGGCTATGGCGGCGCAGCAGGTGAGTGCCGATGTCTTGCGCAAGATGAAAAAGACCGCCGAGGACTACCTTGGCGAAGCCGTCACGGAAGCCGTCATTACGGTTCCGGCCTATTTCAACGACGCGCAGCGCCAGGCGACCAAGGACGCCGGTCGCATCGCCGGTCTGGATGTCAAGCGCATCATCAACGAGCCAACCGCCGCCGCCCTCGCCTTTGGCCTGGACAAGAACGAAAAAGGCGACCGCAAGATCGCCGTCTACGACCTCGGTGGTGGCACCTTCGACGTGTCCATCATCGAAATCGCCGACGTCGACGGCGAGAAGCAGTTTGAGGTGCTGTCGACCAATGGCGACACCTTCCTCGGTGGCGAGGACTTCGACCAGCGCATCATCGACTTCATCATTGCCGAGTTCAAGAAGGATCAAGGCGTCGACCTGGGCAAGGACGTGCTGGCCCTGCAGCGCCTGAAGGAAGCCGCCGAGAAGGCCAAGATCGAGTTGTCCAATAGCGCACAGACCGATATCAACCTGCCCTATGTGACGGCAGACGCTTCCGGCCCGAAACACCTCAACATCAAGCTGACCCGCTCCAAGCTCGAAGCGCTGGTGGACGACCTGATCGAACGCACCATCGCACCCTGCCGTACCGCAATCAAGGATGCCGGTGTGTCGGTCGCCGACATACACGACGTGATCCTGGTCGGTGGCATGACGCGCATGCCCAAAGTGCAGGAAAAGGTCAAGGAGTTCTTCGGGCGTGAGCCACGCAAGGACGTGAACCCGGACGAGGCAGTCGCCGTGGGCGCCGCCATCCAGGGACAAGTCCTTTCGGGGGACCGCAAGGACGTGTTGCTGCTCGACGTCACACCACTGTCCCTGGGCATCGAGACGTTGGGTGGCGTGATGACGAAGATGATCACCAAGAACACCACCATCCCGACCAAGTTCGCACAAACCTTTTCGACCGCCGACGACAACCAGCCGGCAGTGACCATCAAGGTGTTCCAGGGTGAGCGCGAGATCGCTGCAGGCAACAAGATGCTGGGCGAGTTCAACCTGGAGGGCATCCCGCCGTCGGCGCGTGGCACGCCGCAGATCGAGGTGTCGTTTGACATTGATGCCAACGGCATCCTGCACGTGGGCGCCAAGGACAAAGGTACCGGCAAGGAGAACAAGATCACCATCAAGGCCAATTCCGGTTTGACCGAAGCCGAGATACAGCAGATGGTGAAAGACGCCGAACTCAATGCGGCCGACGACAAGAAGAAACTCGAGTTGGTGCAGGCGCGCAATCAGGCCGAGGCCAGTGTGCACAGCGTCAGGAAGAGCCTTGCCGAGTACGGCGACAAGCTGGAAGCCGGCGAAAAGGAAAAGATCGAAGCAGCGGTGAAAGAGCTTGAAGAAGCCTTAAAAGGCGACGACAAGGAAGCCATCGACAGCAAGAACACGGCGCTGATGTCGAGCAGCCAGAAGCTGGGCGAAAAGATGTACGCCGACATGCAGGCCAAACAGGCCGGTGCGGACGCGGCGAGCCAGGGTGCCGACAAGGGGGCTGCAGGCGGTGCTGGCACCAAGGCGGCGGACGACGATGTGGTCGATGCAGAGGTCAAGGAAGTCAAGAAGTCTTGACCGCACTGATTTCGCCAACCTGCCGCGTTGCGGGACTCCAGGGAGTCTGCACCGCGGCATTGTGTTTTATTCGACGACCCGCGCCTTACGACATGACCAAACGACGAGTTGACCGGAACTGACCATGGCCAAGAGAGACTACTACGAAACACTTGGTGTTCCGAAAAACGCTGCGGATGAAGAGATCAAGAAGGCCTATCGCAAACTCGCGATGAAGCACCATCCTGACCGCAACCAGGGCGATGGCTCGAAAGCTGCGGAGGAAAAGTTCAAGGACGCCAAGGAGGCCTACGAAATGCTGTCCGACCCGCAGAAGCGGGCGGCCTATGACCAGTACGGCCACGCCGGTGTGGACCCGAACATGCGTGGTGCGGGTGGCGCCGACGGAGTGGGAGGTTTTGCCGAGGCCTTTGGCGACATCTTTGGCGACATGTTCGGGCAACAGCGGGGTCGGGGCGCCGGTGGCGGGCGACAGGTCTACCGCGGGGGTGACCTGAGTTACGCGATGGAGGTCACGCTGGAAGAAGCGGCACGCGGCAAGGACGCGCAGATCCGCATTCCCAGTTTCGAAGCCTGCGAGGTATGTCATGGCAGCGGCGCCAAGCCTGGGACCCAGGTCAAGACTTGTGGCACCTGTTCGGGCACCGGTGCGGTGCAGATGCGCCAAGGTTTCTTCAGCGTGCAGCAGACCTGCCCGACCTGCCGTGGCACCGGCAAGGTCATCCCCGAGCCGTGCGTTGCCTGCCATGGCCAGGGCAAGGTGAAAAAGCAGAAAACCCTTGAGGTCAAGATTCCGGCCGGCATTGACGGCGGCATGCGCATTCGCAGCACCGGCAACGGCGAACCCGGCACCAACGGTGGCCCGGCGGGGGACCTGTACATCGAGATCCGGCTGAAGAAACACGATATCTTCGAGCGCGACGGTGACGACCTTCATTGTTCGGTGCCGATCAGCATGATCACCGCTGCGCTGGGTGGCGAGATCGAGGTGCCGACCCTGGCTGGCAAGGCCGCGATCGACATTCCGGAAGGCACCCAGACCGCCAAGCAGTTCCGCCTGCGTGGCAAGGGCATCAAGGGCGTGCGTGCTAGTTACCCTGGTGACCTGTATTGCCACATCCTGGTGGAAACACCGGTCAAGCTCAGCGAACACCAGCGCAAACTGCTGCGCGAACTCGACGAGTCGCTGAAAAAAGGCGGCGGCAAACATTCACCCAGCGGTGATAGCTGGACGGACCGGCTGAAAAGCTTCTTTAGCTAAGCCTCTATAACTTGTGTGCTCCTGGCAACCGGGCCAGGCCCTTGTCAAACGTGCCCAGAGCCGTGTGACCCGCCTTGCGGGCGATTTCCAGTACCAGGCAGTCCGAAAAGCCGAGTGCTGGTCGCCGGCGAAAGTGCTCCAGTGCCGCCACGACCGTGTCGGCATCCTGCAGCACCAGGCTTTCGTGGGCCAGCATCAACCGCAGCGCCGCGATCAATTGGGCCGGCGCGCGACCATATACGGATTCCAGTACCCAAACGGTCTCGGCCAGCACAAGGTGGGACACCCAGGCGCCCGTTGCGATGAACCGGCTCGCGGCCTCCGCCTGCGCTGCGTTGTCGCGGGCCAGAACCCGCACCAGCACATTGGTGTCAACGGCCAGCATGGCGGCGCAACATGAGCTCGCGCACGCCCTGCTTGAGTTCGCCCAGCGTCTTGGGTGCGCTATCGCTGCCTTGAGGAAACAAGGCGTCGTGGATCTCCTTGGTGCTGTGCCGGGCTGGACGCTGAACGGTTATGCGACCGTTTTCCTCAACCCACTCCAACATCCCGCCGGGGCCGACGCCCAATGCTTGGCGCACGGCAGCAGGAACTGACACCTGACCTTGGGATGTGATTTTGGACAGCGCTTGCATAGACTGCGGATGGTAGCCCATTACCGCGGTAATGTATATTCCCGGATGAACGCTCGGGATTGTTCAGGCACACTGGCCGTAAAGGCCTTAGGCGGCGTCGAAACACGATTCAAGATACGCTGGCGCAAAGTTGTTTATTCGTATGGGCTGGGGTCGAACCGGGTTGCTCGGATCTGCAATGTTCGGAACTCAGAAAGAGCGGCAACCATCTGTTGGATTCTGTCTCTGCGACCCTTTACAAATTCCTGCAAGGCGCCAACAACGATTCCACGAACGTCGCCGGTGTCTTGCGCAATGTGCTGAAGTCGCATCAAGAACTGATTCTGCTCAAAGTAATCCAAGAAGCCTCTGAAAAGCGCCTCCAATTGGCGGCGTTGCAAAAGTGA
>JAJAZK010000006.1 GCA_026785765.1 Rhodoferax sp.
GCCCTGTCCCTGCACCAGAATTTGCATGCCCGTCGATCCCGGGAAATGCGTCTGCAAGGCTGTGCTGATCGTGCGCAACGCGCGCAAGGTCGTGGTCAGCACCATGGTCCGGCCACCGATGACCTCGGCGCAGCGCGCTGCCAAAGCCGCCACTTCAGCGGAATGACCGGGGTCGGCCGGTTTTGGCAGGCCACGCGCCACATAGACTGCAGCCTGTTGCTGGTAGTCAAACGGGCTCTGTACCCGAAGCGTTCTGGCCTGCGTCAGGCCGCAGGGTTCGGTAAACCAGCGCAGTGCCGCGTCGTCCCCCAGGGTGGCCGAGGTAAAAATCCATGAGCGCCGGTTGTCTGGATCGGCCAGCGGCTTGAGCAGACGCTCCTCGACCGCCTGCGCGATGTCCAGGGGTGACTCGACCAGCCGTAGCTGCGTCCCGACGTCGAGCCAACGCACCAGGGCCGGATCCCGATCCTGCAGGAACGACGCCGCCAATGCACCAAGGCGCGTTGCGCGCTCCCGCAACTTCTCAAAATCCGGGCCAAGCTCTGCGTGCTGCGCCAGCGTGGTCGCCGCAACTTCGCAGGTTTGTTGCAGTGCCAGCAGCGCGGACGCCCACGCGTCGGCATCCACGCCCTCAGGGGCGCCGCCTGGCCAACCGAGGCGTGTGCCGGCCGACAGCCGACCAACCACCATGCGCAAATCGCGGGCTGCCCGTTCGGCGACAAGTGCAACCCCGTTCCAGTCCGCCAGCCCCCTGGCGTGTTGCAGGCCGACCCCCAGCAGATCGCTGGCAAAGTCAAGCACCTGCCCGGTTCCCAGGTTGCGCCCGAGGAATTGCAGGCCGGTCTCGTTGATCTGGTGTGCCTCGTCGAACACCACCGACTGCACGCTGGGCAACAACTCGGCGACACCAGACTCGCGTACCGCCATGTCGGCAAAGAACAGGTGGTGGTTGATCACCACCACGTCCGCCGCCAAGGCGTCGCGACGCGCCTGGTTGACGTGGCAGGCGCGGGCTTGGGGACATTGCGCGCCAAGACAGTTATCCCGCGTGGAGGTGATGTGGGGCAACACCGGAGAGCGCTCATCAAGCCCGGCGAGCTCGGACAGGTCGCCGCTGCGCGTGCGCTGCGCCCACTGCTCGATCTTGGCCAGCGTTCTGGTTGCGCTGCGTTCGTCCATGCCGTGCGCCTGCCGCGCCGATTCGAGGCGGTGCAGGCACAGGTAACTGGCCCGCCCCTTGAGCAGTGCACTTCGCAGCGGCAACCCCAAGGCCTGCACCAGCTGTGGGAGATCACGTGAGAACAACTGGTCCTGCAGGGCCTTCGTCGCGGTGGACACCAACACGCGAGCCCCGCTGAGCAAAGCCGGCACCAGATACGAATAGGTCTTTCCGACGCCGGTGCCCGCCTCCACCACCAGCAAACCCCCGGAGTCGATGGTCTGGGCGATGGCGACCGCCATTTCGGTCTGGCCAGGCCTCGGAATGAACTCCGGCACGCTACGTGACAAGGCGCTGCCAGGTGCAAAGGCCGCCAGCACCTGTTCGGTCAGGTCCATCCGTCAGGCCGGCTCGTTGGGTGTCAGGAGTCGCTGGACCCGGGCAATATCGTCCTTCAGCAGGAGTCGGCGTTTCTTCAGTCTGCGCACCAGCAGTTCGTCGAGTGGTGTCAGCAGGGCCGCACGGTCGATCAGCGCGTCAAGGTCGGCATGGGCTATCGATAACTCGATCAAACGGCGATCAAGGGAGTGCAGGTTGGTGTCCACTGGCAAGGGTCTAGAATCGTCGCAAGGGGTCGGGCTGGTTCGGTCTGGGGACGCGACTCCGATAATACGTGCTTGTGCACTGCTGCAGGACAAAATGACCAAAGGCTACCGGCTTACCGCCTCGACCGGCATCCACAAAGGGGATCGGGACTACCAGCAGGATCGGGTTACCGTACTCAACCACCCGCGCGTCAATGGCTGTATCCTGGGCGTTGTTGCAGATGGCATGGGTGGTCGCAGTGGCGGCCGCAAGGCTTCCGATCAGGTCATCATGACTGCCCGCCAACTGTTCGAGCGGTACGCACCAGAGGTCGATGATGCTGCGGCGATGCTGATGCAGATTGCCCGGGAAGCGCATGTGGTGATCAAGCTTACGGCCATCTCGGCGGAGGAAGAGCCACACAGCACGATTGCCGCCTTCCTGATCAATGCCGGTGGAGACTGCCACTGGGCGCACGCTGGCGATTCCCGGGTCTACCACTACCACGACGGAAAATTCCTGCGCAAGACCCTGGACCATTCGTACGTCCAGCTGCTGGTCAAACGCGGAGAGATCACGCCGGAGCAGGCCAATTCCCACCCGCAATCGAACATCCTCATGGGTTGCCTTGGGACCGAGACCGAGCCGCCGGTCGATGTGCATTTCATCCCACGGCTGCAAACCGGCGATTGCCTGCTGGCATGCAGTGACGGCGTGTGGCACTATTTCACCGATGAGGAAATGGGCAGCGTGCTGGAACGCCTTTCGGCACGCGAAGCCAGCGAGTTCCTGATCGAAAAGGCGCGCAGCCGCGCTCAGGGTGGTGGCGACAACCTGTCGCTGGTGGTCGTCAAACTTGAGCCACTCGGCTCGTGAACCCTTTCATGGGCGTGTGGCGGCCTTTTCATCGGAACGTAGCAACTGGTCGGCCGCGCGGCGTTTGCGCTGCGCATCGTTGAGCGCGAATTCCTGGCGCCGCAAGTCCGCCAGCACGTTGCGGCGCTGTTTTCGCGCCTCGGCCAGACAATCATTGACTGCAAAACGCTGATAACACTGGGCGTCGCGTGCATTGAACTCTTCCAGGGCTGCCGAGCGCTCCTGGCGGATGCGTTCATACTCGACGGCCTCTGCCGTCGCAATCGCAGTCGTCGTCGGCAGCAATTGCGCTGCGGCCGCCACGCACAGGACCGCCAGCAACACGACGCAAACGACGTTTTTCATACCAGATCCGTATCCACGATGCGCCTATCCTGCTCCAGGAAAGCCCTGGTTTGCATTTCGTGCAGCCGGGACGCGGTGCGCACGAACTCATGGGCCAGTGGGCCCGCAACGTACAGCCGCTGTGGTTCCACTTCGGCCGACATCACCAGCTTGACGCGCCGGTCGTACAACACATCGACCAGCCAGGTGAAGCGGCGCGCCTCCGATGCCATGCGAACCGGCATTGCCGGCACGTCACTCAAGAATACCGTATGGAAGCGGGACGCGATCTCCAGGTAGTCGTTCTGCGAGCGCGGCCCGGCGCACAGGGCCTTGAAGTCGAACCATACAACACCACCGGCGCGTCGGCGCGCATGGATCTTGCGCGCCTCGATGTGCAACACCAGGTCTTCGTCGTGGGACTCCGCCAGACGCTCAAACGCAGCGCGCATCGCGGCGTCGGCGACAGCGCCGTTGGGCACGTGGTACAGCTGAACCTGCTCCATGGTCCGCCGGCGATAGTCGTCCCCGTTACCAATGGCAAGCACTTCAAGACGGCTGTTGAGCAACGCAATCGCCGGCAGGATCCGGTCGCGATGCAATCCCCCGGGATAGAGGTCGTCGGGCCGGAAGTTGGAGGTAGTCACAAAACCCACCCCCTGCGCAAACAGTGCGCTCAGCAGGCGATGCAGGATCATCGCATCGGTGATGTCGGCCACATGGAATTCATCAAAACAGATCAGCCGGTACTTTCGGGAAATCTGCAGCGCCAGTACGTCGAGCGGATTGACCGTACCTTGCAACACAGTCAGTTGCCGGTGGACTTCGCGCATGAACTCGTGAAAATGCAGCCGGGTCTTGCGCTGCACACCCACCACACTGTAAAAGCAATCCATCAGGAAACTCTTGCCGCGACCAACCCCGCCATACAGGTAGACGCCGCGTGGAATCTCAGGCCGGTTGATCAGTTTTTTTATCTTGTTGGAGCGTTGCGCACGGTATTGCGCCCACTCGTTTGCGCAACGGTCGAGCGCTGCGACGGCCGCAAGCTGGCCCGGATCACTGTAGTAGCCGCGCGTCGCGAGTTCGTGCTGGTAGGCCGCCAGTACGGTGGTCACAGGCCAGGACCACCGCGCGGAAACCAGCTCTGTTGCAACACCATCTAGAAGTTCAGTGCGCGGCGGTCCACTGCCAAGGCAGCTTCCTTGGTCGCTTCGCTCAGGGATGGGTGCGCGTGGCAGATACGCGCGATGTCTTCGCTGCTGGCGCGAAACTCCATTGCCACCACACATTCCGCGATCAATTCGCCCGCCATCGGGCCCACGATGTGCACTCCGAGGATCTCGTCGGGCGTCGCGTCAGCCAGCATTTTCACCATGCCGGTGGTGTCGCCGAGAGCCCGCGCCCGGCCGTTGGCCAGGAACGGGAAGATGCCTGCGCGGTAACCGCGCCCTGCGGCCTTGAGTTCCTGTTCGGTCTGCCCGACCCACGCGATCTCGGGGCTGGTGTAGATGACCCAGGGAATGGTGTTGAAGTTGACGTGTCCATGCTGGCCGGCAATCCGCTCGGCCACCGCAACACCCTCTTCTTCGGCCTTGTGCGCCAGCATCGGGCCGCGCACCACATCACCAACCGCCCAAACGTTGGGGAGATTCGTCTTGCAGGCATCGTCAACCACGATTGCACCGTTCGCGTCGAGCTCCAATCCCACGGCGGCGGCGTTAAGGCCTTCGGTATTGGGAAGGCGGCCAATCGAAATGATCAGTTTGTCTACCGATAGCGACTGTTGTTCCCCCTTGGCATTTGTATAGGCCACCCTGACACCATCCGGACCAGACTGGATGTCGCCAACCTGCGCGCCCAGCTCAACCTTCAGGCCCTGCTTGTCAAACGCCTTGCGCGCCTCTTTGGCAATTTGCTCGTCGACCGCCCCCAGGAAAGTCGGCAAAGCCTCCAGCATCGTCACCTGTGAACCGAGGCGGCGCCAGACCGAACCCATTTCCAGCCCAATCACGCCGGAACCGATCAGGCCCAATGTCGCCGGTACCGTGCCCAGCCGCAGCGCGCCGTCGTTAGACAGCACGTTGACCTCGTCGAAGGCCGCACGCGCCAGTGCGCGCGCGCGCGACCCGGTCGCCAGCACAATGTGTTTGCCCTGGATCACCTCGGGCGCAGCGCTGCCGATCGCGATGTCGTACAGGCCCGCAGCGGCGGCCTTCACGAAGGAGGCGCGGCCATGGAAAAAACCGACCTTGTTCTTCTTGAGCAGATACAGGATGCCGTCGTTGTTTTGGCGTACGACGGCGTCCTTGCGCGCCAGCATCTTGCCCAGATTCAGACCCAGCCCCTTGACCTCGATACCGTGGTCTGCAAAGTGGTGCTGGGCATTTTCGAAATGTTCGGACGATTGCAACAGGGCCTTCGACGGAATACAGCCGACGTTGGTGCAAGTGCCTCCCGGAGCGGGCCCGCCCTTGGCATTTTTCCACTCGTCGACACACGCGACGCTCATGCCGAGCTGCGCGGCCCGGATCGCGGC
>JAJAZK010000007.1 GCA_026785765.1 Rhodoferax sp.
GGTCACGCGCGGGGGCGGGGGGTGCGCGCTCGCCGACACCCCCGCGGCGAACGCTTGCTAGATCAATCAGGGGCAAACCCGGCACGGCAATACGGTTGGCCTGCCGGTCAGGGCAGAATCTTCAGGTTCTTGACGAACTGGTCAGTGAAAGTGGATTTGTAATCCACCTTGGCATCGAGCAGCTTGTTGGACACCAGCATATCGTAGGTGGTTTTCATGCGCGCATCGGTGACGATGCCCACACCCATTTTGGCGGCGTCGCCACCAAACACGATGCCGCTTGACTTCATGAGCGCGATGCCATTGGCGATCTGGTCATCGGTCATGTTGGGATTGTCCTTCTTGATCAGGGCATTGGCGGCTCTTGCATCGGCCGTCAGGTACTTCTTCCAGCCCTCCATGGAGGCCTTCACAAAAGCCGCTACCGCTTTCGGGCGCTCCTTGACGGTTTTCTCCATGCACACAATGGTGGTGGAGTAAGGGGGCCAGCCATGGTCAGCCAGCAGAAACACGTTTGGCTTGACCTGACCGTCCTGCAGCCCGAACTTGGTTTTCATCCACGGCCAGAAGGTAACCATGCTGGCACTGGACAGCACCAGGGTCTTGCTCTTGAGGTCTTCCATCTTCTTGAAATCCGGGTGGCCAATCAGCACCTGCGGGTCTTTCTGGAACGAGGCCGCCACGGTCACCGCATTGATGCCGGTTTCGCGCAGTTTCATGGTCTGTACGTCGTAGCCCATCACCCAATCGGCACGCAATCTATGTGCCACTCTGACCCAGAAAAAATGTCGCTTCAACCTCAATCCAGACCCGGTCGTCGGGCAGCATGCGCGCCACTTCCACCACGGTGCTGACCACCGGCTCGGTGAAGAAGAGGTTGCGCACGCGGTTGTAAGCCGGGTAATGGCGCAGGTCGCGGAAATACTGCACCAGCCGCGCAACTTGCTCCATAGTCGCACCCTCGGCTTGTGCCAGCGTGCGAATGCGTTCCAGCACCACCCAGCTCTGCACCACGATCGGTGCTTCAAACACATCAACCGAAAGTTGGCCGGTGTCGTAGCCAATGCCTTGCAGCGCTGCGCGGGCGTGGTCTGGCAACTGCGCATAACGCTCTTGCACCTGGCCGCTGGCGGGGTCAACGGCGATCACCCCGCTGCAGTACAGGATGTCGCCCAAACGCTTG
Source organism: Rhodoferax sp. (assembly GCA_026785765.1). Taxonomy (GTDB): domain Bacteria; phylum Pseudomonadota; class Gammaproteobacteria; order Burkholderiales; family Burkholderiaceae_C; genus CAISIP01. Next base: position 1,184 of record JAJAZK010000007.1, read on the forward strand.
CTCGCGGCATAACGTGCCAGTGGCTGTCCGGCAGTAGCTGGGGGCGGAGTGATGGTCATAACGGTGCCTTCGCCTTGGGAGCGGCCCGGCGGCTCATACCGGTGCCTTGCGCAGTTGCTGGGAGACACGGGCCATGAAGCGGCGGCAGTCCTGCTCGGTGACGTTGTTCATGTTGTGCAATTGAAGCCAGCAGGTTTTGCAGAGGCGCGCAAACAGCATACGCATGCCATTGAAGAAGAATTTGCGGTGCGGGTCGCCAATTACCTTCGTCCACCACCACGGCGTTGAAGCTTTGCGGGTTGGGGTGGGCGTGCACGATCAGGGTTTGCATGGAGACGGACGGCTGTGAGCGTACTGCTGGGCGGTCAGGCTTGCACGTATTCGGCCTTCCAGCCTTCCGTCTTGCCGGGGTTCATCAAGCCATGCGGGTCGGCGACCTTTTTCAGGTTGATCTGGGCGTCGTCAATTGTCTTCATGCCGCCGCCCTCGATGGTGTAGACGTGGTTGTCAAATACCAGGCAACCGTCGGCCTCGTGCTCGCGGATGATCTCGTAGATACGCTCCTTGTCGATGAAGGCCACCAGCGGCAAGCCGAACACGACAAATCCGGTGCTGTCGCGGCCAAACTCATGGTGCATCAGGACCTCGTCCCCGTAACGCGCCATCTGGCGTTCCAGCAGGTCAATGTCCAGAGGCCAACGGTACACGGTCTGCAAATTGGTCCAGGACTTGTCATGGCGCAACGCCATTAGCGTGGTGTGGTTCCAGGCGCACTCGAATGCTGGTACCAGCTTGGCAAGGGTCAGCTCGTCCTCGGTCATGGCCATCGTCTCCTCGCCGCCGTGTGCACGCATCAGGGTACGCCAGCCTTCCAGCGAGGCCGGATGCACCATCGAGAAAACCGCGTCGCGGTTGGATGGAAAACGCGGCCCAAAGGAATCGGCATAAAACGGTGCAAAACGCTGGTCCACCGCGGTGATCTCGAAGGCGTCCAGCACCGGGCCGGGGCCAGGCGCCGCCGCGATTGAGCCTTTAATCGGGTTGGCGCGGGCCACCGCCTCGGTGGCCGCCACGCCAAATTCCAGCGCCATGCGGTAGCTGGAAAACAGCGCAATATGGTGCACCCATTCCACCGCCGGCTTGAGCGCCAGTGTCAGCTCGGTCATGATGCCGTTGGTGCCGAAGGCGTGGTGCACTTTCTGGATGTCGGCGTCGCGCAGTTCAATGATGCGTGGGGTTTCTTCCAGTGTCACGATGCGGATACACGTAACATTTCCCGGGTCCTTCAGGATGCCGTTGCGGACGCTGCCGGCGCCGCCGTAGCCGCTGCGAATAAAGCCGCCGATGGTGGCGGTGTCGCGTGTGCTGGGGAACATCAGCAACTCCTGTCCGCCAGCGACCACGCTGCTGGCGCGCACCGCGCGCTCCAGGTCCAGCACCAGCGCGCCAGCTTGCACCCGCACGCTGCCGGCCTGGATGTCGAGCACGCGGTTCAGGCCGGTGATGTCCAGAATCACGCCGCCTTCCAGCGGCACGCATTGTCCGTAGTTGCCGGTTCCGCCGCCGCGCACCGTGATGTTGACGCGCTGCGTGGCGCAGGCCGCGGCGACGCGCATCACCTCGCCTTCGGTGCGGACCCGCACGATCAGCTCGCCACGGCAGGGGTCCAGCAGCGCCTTGAGTACCGGGCTGTACCAGTAGTAGTCGCGGCTCTTGATGTCGAGCTGGGTCGGGTCCTGGCTCAGGCTCAGGTCAGAGAGTGCCAGCTTTACGGCGTCGAGTTTTTCATGCGGAGTCGTCATATCCATTGTCCTAGTCGGCAGACGCGGCGGGTGCGCGCCTGGGTGTTCATCAAGTCGAGTCCGTCACAGGCGTTCAGGACCACAAAGTCGGCCGGGCAACCGGGGGCGATGCGGCCGTCCCACGCCAGTTGCATGGCTCGGGCGGGTGCCACGGTGACGATGTCAAGCCAGTCCTGGGCCGGCGCCAGGTGCGCCACTTGTACCCCCAGCGCCCAGCTCTCCAGCAGGTCGTAGCTGCCATAGGGGTAGAACGGATCTGCCACGTTGTCGCTCGCCAGGCACAGCCGCACACCGGCCCGGCGCGCCTCGATCAGGCGGGTGATGCCGCGCGCAACCGGGGTCGTGGCCCACGCGCCCTGCAGATATAAATTGGTGGTCGGAAGCGCCACCAGCCCGATTCGAGCCTGCGCGACCCGCTCCAAAGTTTGCAGCGCCTGGTCATCGGGCTGGACCGACAGCGAGCAGGCGTGCCCGCAGGTGACGCGGCCCTGCCAACCGAATTGGACCGTAAGCCGCGCGATCTCGTCCAGCCCGGTGGCGTCGATATCCAGACCTTCGTCGACATGGAAATCCAGGTCCAGATCAAAGGCCTGGGCCAGCGCAAACACACCTTGCAGCTTGCGCGCCAGGTCGGCATTGCGGTAGGCAAAGCAGCCGAGGATGCCACCAGCGGCCTGCACCTGGGCGGCAATGCTGCGGCCCACAGCAACATCGTCAAAGATATCCAGCGCGGTCAGCGACACCCATTGCATTTCCAGTCGGCCGCTCCAGGCCGCACGCAGCGCCAAAAACACATCAATGGAGACTGGCCGCTCCGGGGCCATCCAGTCCAGGTGGGTGCGCAGCGCCCGGGTACCGCTGCTCCAGGCCTCTGTCAGGGCCCGCTCCATGCGCGTGTGCAGGTCGGCGGCGGTCCAGGTCGCGCGGTGGCGGGCGATCATGTCGATCGCACAAAACAGGTCGCCATTGGCGGGACCCGTTTCGCGCACGGTGTAGGTCTTGTCCAGATGCAGGTGCAGGTCAACCAGCCCCGGCAACAGCGTGCCCTGGGCCGGGGTGCCGGGTGCACAGGCGCTGATGTCGCCGATGGCTTCACCCTGTACGGTCAGATCAAACACGGTGTGCTCACTGTCAAAGCCCCGCACCGGGGCTGGTATGAAAAGGGCGTGGAGTTGCATTGGAGATTCTTGCGGTTCAGGCGGCATGGCAAAGAGACGAAGCAGCGCGCAGCTGTAGCGGCCAGGCGATGCGGCCATTGTCCACTGGCAACACGAGAGGCATTGAAATAGTGCTATCGCAATCACCATTTTGGTGCGAATCGGCGAAGCTGCGTGTGCTGCAGTGCGCCCAATAACGAGGTGGCGGTCGGCACCGGATGTGGGCGACACAGGGGGATTTCGGGTTCTTGTGCTTCATTTTTTGTGCGCCACGAAAACCTCGGCTTCGCCATGGCGCGCCAGCAGTTCCGTCAGGTGCTTGCGGATCAGGATGCCGGGGCGGTGCAACTTTATGGAGTATTCGACCCCGCGCCGACGCATATCGATCACCGCGTCGGGGTCGGTGGACTCCAGAATTTCCTTGTCTTCGCGGGTGATGGCAGCGTCAAAATCGATCAGTGGCTGCGCCGGGCAGTCGGCCTCGGTGTGGTTGCGAAACAGCCATTGGCAGAGCTGGATGTGCCCGTCGTTGATCGGGGTGACGCAGTTGATGATGACGTGGCGACGCCCGGGCTGGCCATCCATGCCGGGGTACTCAATATCGAGTCGGCGCGAAAACGGCAAGTAGTAGGCGTTGCGCATGTGGCGCTGGGTGATGGGGTCGGTGACGCCGCTGATGCGTTGGAAGGCTTCGGAGTTGGCGGCGTCGATCAA
>JAJAZK010000008.1 GCA_026785765.1 Rhodoferax sp.
CGATGATTTGCCTGGTGGAATCGCGGCTGGCAAAGATATTGGCGGAAACTTTTGCGTTCTCAAAGTGTTGCTTTACGCCAGTCAGGGAGCGGCTGTAATTGGAAAGTTTGCGTGCATCGGTGGCTTGGGAGGTATTGAAATCACCGTAGAGCAGGTACGATTTTTTGTTGTCGATGCGAACGTAGAACCGGCCCGTGGATTGCGCGTCGAATGCGCGAACTGAGGAGTCGCCATAGACGGGATAGAATTCGTCGGGCTGGATATCGCGGAACAATCTCTCGCGGGTATTTTTGTCAGAATCATAGGCCATGGTAAGCAGATATTCGCCCAGCACCTTGCCTTTGAGGAACACCGCTGCACGTGCGGCAGCGTCGCGTTCGCCATTGCCCCAGGTACGCGAAAGGTGCGAGATTTCCTGCTCAAAGCCATCCTGCGCACGTGCCGGCGTGAGACCGCGGGCATCCAGCTTGCGCAAGTTCAGTACGCCCTCGATGACACCGACTGCAATCAGATCTCGCAAATCGGGAAGGAAATCGAGCTTGGCCTCGGCCTTGATGTCACCACTACTGACTTTGATTTGCGCTTGACCCGGGTCAGACGGCGGAAGCAGCGAAAATTCTGCCCGGCCACCTTCAACGAAAGTTTGCAAGCCGGGCTCGGCAGGGTTCAAGTCTTCGACATCCCAGCGGCCAGCCGTTGCAGAGAGATTGATCGCTACGCGTGAGGTCACTGGAACATTGTTGCGATCAGACAGGCTTACTACCACCCGGGTAGGTGTCTTGCCGTCGGCGATTGCGCCGTCGCGAGATTTGCTTTCGACAAACGAAATTTTGACGTTGGGCAACGGACCTGGCGCGACAACTTTGATCGCCTTTTCACCGCGCACATTGCCGAATTCGTCCAGCTGCGCCACGGACAAGGTGTTTTCCCCAACGACGAGATCAACACCGAAAAACTCCCACGCCTGCGAGCTTTTTTCAGCGAACACGGCCTTCTTGCCAACACGGTCTGCATTGACCTCTTTGTCATTCACTTTCAGCTTGAAGGTCGCGCCTGCGGTGCCTTTGACGCGGATCGTGGTCTGCGCGTAGGGCAACACATCACCCGATTTCAAGCCGATGAAGCCAAGCGTGTTGTCCTCGTTGGGGAGCAGCAGCTCCAGATCAATTTCCGGCTCGCGCGCAGGAGATTCGCGGCGTTTCTGGGCAACGTCTGACTGCGGCTTGGCCAACGTATCAAAGCGACCGGCGGACTTCGACAACGTCTCGGAACTGTCGGCCAATGGGGCCGCTGTTGCACCGAGTCCCTGTGGGGCGGCGATGTTTGCCGTTGGCGCAAGATTGCCCACTTCGCCGGAGGCCGGCAGCGCTCTGACATCGGAGGTTGCGCGCAGGTTCGGATCGGTTTCCAGCTTTTGCTGCAAACGACCATCTACCTCGGTTTTAAGACTGATGGCAGCAAGCCGGCGGGCGTTAATTTCGGCAACCACTTTTTCGCGACAAACTTTGATGGCGAAGTTCGCCTTGTGCAGTTCGCCCTTTTTCAGATCCACAATACGGCTGTCGCCCTTGCCCAGGTTGCGACTGGAAAGCAGCGCAAAATCTTCGACGGCGATACCTTCAGGTAAGGAAGTCCGATCAACCTTCAGTACATGAGTTTTGGCGAGCAAGCCATAAAAGCTGAACTTGCCTTCACTATCACTTATGGCGCTGGTGCCGTCCTCGAGAACAACACGCACACCAGGAATGCCGTTTTCCTTCGTGCCATCGGCCCCGTCCGCCATCTGCACGCCGTCATCGTTGCAATCTGCAAATACTTTACCGATGATGTAAGCGCGGTCAGAAAAGACGCCGCCGACAATCTCGACCTTGGCAGTGGCTACGTTTGACTCGCTGTAAAGCGTACTGCCTGCACCCGGTAGTGTGCTACCTGCCCCGATTCGGTAGCTCGCGACCGCACGATTGATGCCATCACCCTGCATGGCACCTGGCCCGACTCGAATGCGGTAACTGACTGTGACCTGCTGATCCCGATTCATGCGTCCCAAATTGAACAGCAAACGGGGTCCTCCACCGCCTTGTGGGTCGGCAATAGACTTTCCGTCTCTGCGCGCAGTCCCGGTTACATAAGAAAATCCGAGAGGCAATGTGTCAGTAAGAAATACGTCGCTCTGGTCCAGTGCGTAGCCAGTCTTATTGTTAACGGTGACGGTGTAGTCAAGCAGTTCCCCGATTTCAACAACGGCGCGCGGGACCGTCTTTTGGATAAACAAACCGCCAATTAGCCCGCCATCCACAGGGATATCGACGATGACTGGCCCCGTTTCAGGACCAACACGGAATGCACCACCGTATGAACCGCCGGATGTCGGCCCGGTTGCAAGAATATTGCGTCCAGCTGGAAGCTGTGTCGCGGCGACCCGCGAGGTCCATGTATAGCCATTCGGCGTAGTTACCAGGACACAATAGTCGCCCGCGGCGACGAGGTCAAAGTTGAATCTACCGTCGGAACCGGTCACGACGGAGTTTGCCGCAGGGGTGACCTGACCGGTGACAAGTTGCCTTACGGTTGCCGGTATGTTGGTACAAATGCCACCTGATGCGGTGACAATGCGAACGGTGGCGCCGGCAATTGGCCTATTGGTCCGACTGTCGAACACCACACCATTGGGATCAATGAGTGTAATGGTTGTCGCTATTTTCTTTCCACAACCCACGATTTCCACTTGAAAAGAATCGTATGGGTTCCCTTCCAGAACCCTATCGGAAGCAACCACGGGTGGCAGCCTGATGGCAATAGGCTCGGCAACGAACATTCCGGTATCCGGCCCGGTTTCGATCGCAATGATCTCTTCACGTTCACCATTTGGACCCGTGATAATAATGGTGCGGCGCTCGATCACGGTCGGGTCGGCGTTGCAGGAAGGTGCGTTGGCGCGCAGGTAAAGCGGCTTGCCGATGAACCCCCAAACTGTCGGCCGCAAGAAACCGGGGTCAATAAAACCGACGATCACGTCGATGATATCGCCCGTCGAACCGATCAATATCGTTGTCGTATCAGTGGCTGAAAGTGCGCCGGTCAAACTGGCCGTAATACGTACCGTTGTCGTATTACTGGTGCCGTTGCTTGCAATTGCAGGCGCCGTTACACGATTCAACAAGACAGCACTTGCGCCCGGCACCAACGTAAACGTCGTCAAGGTCGTGAGTTCAGCGTCGGCCGCGTCCAATACCCCAACGATAGACTGGCCCCCTGCGGCCGGATTGTCGACAAATGCTCGCGCGCCCCAGCCTGCTACGAGGTTGGTCAAGAAACCCGATGGTACGGTAATGGTTTCTGTGCAATTGCCTATGTTTGTAACGACGTGCGAGTAGGTAATTGATCCACCAGGCGCGACACGGCCATTGTTATTGGGTTCCAGGACGACGCGGCACAATGTGGATATTGTGCCTACAACGTCATTGTCGCTGGCACGAACAAGCGGATTCGAAATCGACTGCGCATTTTTCGCAATGGTATATGGCCCGCCAGCGGACCCGTTCGGCAGTTCGGCTTTGACGATGATGCGGTAAGTTGCGCCACTGCCCACTGGTCCGGTATCGGCAATGCCGTTGCCATTGGTGTCGGGAAGCAGCGTTAAACCGTCGGGTTTGTAAAGCTTGAATCTGGTCCCCTGCGGATAATTTGAGGCCGTAAGCGTGATGTCAAAGGTATCAGTGCGGCCACTTCTATTGGTAAGTATGTTCTCGAAAATGACCGTGCTACCTGGATCGACGCGCGGGAGCGTCATTCCAGTCAGCGTGACGCCTTCGGTGCCGGTAACCCGAAAGTCAACCGTATTGGATATGCGCGGACCAACCGAGACACCCATGGCATCCAGCCACGACACTTGCGCCGTGTTCTGGATGATCGCGTCGACTGGAAAACCTGGGGCAATATTTACGTCAAATTCAAGGAAACCTTCTTCCGCCGGGCTAAGACGCGAAAAAACGATCGCAACACTGTTCGCTGACGTGGTGTAGGTCGCCGATGCACCGTTGATCATCGTCGTCCCGCTGGCACCAGAAAGGGCGAATGCCGGCCCACCGGGAACGGGCCTGACGCGGAGACTTCCGGGAACAAATAACATGCCTGCTGGCAATGTGTCGGAAACTTGCACACCGTTTTTGCCGGCATCAATATGGCTTGCGTTGGCATAACGAATGGTCACACCATATGGGCCGCTCGGTGAAAGACCGTAATTCTGGCTGAGCCATTTGACCAGTGTGACATCGAGATTGGGCTTCGCGGGAGGCCCTGTTGGCGGATTGGGATTGCACCCTGCAGTGGCCGCGGGATAGTTCACCACGACGGTTATTGTTGAATTCACGGTAAATATCATCCGCATATCCGGCCGAAGACCGTCGTTCACAGGATAAAAAAAGTCGCCGATCCGCACCCAACCTGGCCAATTGGTCGGGTTGCCGGTGCCGTCAACGGTGGCACCCGGCCAAAGCACGCGCCCCGATAGCGGCAGATTAGTCAGTGTCTGGACTATTTCTCCGGAAATTTTCTGCCACTCAATCTTTACACCTGCGGGAGCACCAACGCCGATCGGCGCGACGGCGTAATCGACATAGGGCGTATGCTGCAAACAGACACCATTCGCAACGGCGTTCAACATGGGAGTCACCACCAGGCACTGGTTGGTTACGCCATTGCTTACGTTGGTCAAACCGCTGATCGCCGATTGACCATTCGTGAACCCTGCTGGATTTAAGGAGCAATCCGGATTCGCGCCAGCCGCATTAGTGATTCCATTGACCGCGATATCGCATGTCGCCGTGCCAGCAGTCATGTTTGCTGACGTGACGCTGATTGTCGACGGGGCCGTCAGCAAAACAGTTGCCGTGCAGCCAGCACCTGAAACAGCACTCGTGGCGCCGGCGATCAAGCGCAAACCTGCGGGCAGCGTGTCTATAAAAGTGATGCCAGTCTGCGCGGGGTTACCAGCCGAATTCGTCAGGCGAAAATTCAGCGGGGTATTGCCTCCTAAGGAAATTGAAGCTGACGCAAAGCTCTTGGTCAGCGTGGGCTGCGCAAGACTTGGCGCGCCAACCGTAACCTGTACGGTATTTGTCGATGTGCTTTGCAGTGCCGCACCCACCTGCTGCGTGCTGGTTGCGATATTTGGGACAATCGTGCCGGGCGGAGGAACTGCTGCAACCGCCAGCGCCGCATTGACGAGAAAACCCAACAACAAGGCGACACCACCCAGCCTCGGAAACAGGAGGGACAATGCGCTTGGCTTGCGTAGGGAATAGTGTCTGTACATCATCGATTAACTCTAGCTGACTTGCCCTTTAAACAAAGTGAACGCAGTCATATTTTCCTGCTGTCTCACAAAAATTCACATTCGCAAAAACACACACGACAACGGGAGGGTCGCCCCTCCCGTTCTCTGTCCCACCGAAGATTCATCAAGATCATTGGCAGGTACTTTTTTTTACATGTCGTTGATCTTCACGCAAAACTGCAAGGTGAATGTCCCTGTGGGCGGTACAGGCGTTGTTGCCATCGGTGACGATGCGGCCGAAACAGTGCCAGTGAAGCCGTTTGCGTACGGCCCGCCGGTCATGGCGATTGGCCCGGTGACAGAAGGTACACCGCAGCCAATAGCCAACGTCGTGTTGGCAGGGACAACATCAGAAAGACTGACGTTCGTGATATTTGATCCCGTTGTATTGGCGCCGACGATCAGGTACGCAATGCACTTGCCAGGGATCGTGTTTACGCTGGCAGCGATTGCCATGTTGCTCCATGGCGCATTTGGTGTCGTACCTGTCAGTGTCGTTACCGGTGTCGTCACGCAAGAACCTGACCCACCTGGCAACTGCTGATATTTGTCGAGCTTCAAGCCATCCGTTAACGATGTCTGATCCGTCGCGGAAGCGGTGCTTGCGCCGGCATTGTACGTCGCCGAAATCGTGGTCAGGTTAGGAGGACTACCTGCCATCAATGGTGCGTTGACCCGAACAAAAATCGTCTGCACAACATTCGGTGCCAACATGAATGTTGTCACGCCGGCCGCGATTGGCGTATCGATACCGATGTCGAGCATGCCATTCATGTTGGTGTCGACATAAGCGGTTGAACTCCACGTGTAAGTCGGGACCTGGCTATTCGTCAGGAAAGCGGCAGTCGGGAACGTGATTGGCTCGGTGACGTTACCGTTGTTGGTGAGCGCATGGGTGTAGGTCACTGCACCACCGGGCACGGTACTTTGTATGCCATTCGGCGTGATGGTCACGTTGTGAACCGGCAAAATAGTAATTTGGTCGCGTTTCGTGTCAAACACCGTGGCATCCGACTGCTGTTGCACACGGAACTGAATCACGTACGCACCTGGCGCAGCGTAAGTAGGTGTTCCCGTTGCGCCCGAATTGGTCGCGGGTATGACCACCTCCGCACAAATGAGACGGCTACTACCTGCAGAAATCGGTGTGGCGCCGGTTGAGGTAATCACGCCGCCAGTCGTCGTGGAGCAATTATTGGCACCACCGTCCAGCTTGAACACAATATTCCAGCCGGTCGGCGGATTGGCCAAGCCCACACCGCCTGGCACCGAAATGTACAACGAACTCAAGTTGTAAATCTGTGCCGTCGAACTGGAGTTATTGACATACAACTGGAAGCGTGTCGTCGTGGCTGCAGCGACAGCAGGCGCGACCATGTTCGTGGTGATGACCGACATATTGTCCGGGCCGAGACCTTGCGCGACTGTTGCACCGCCAACTACGGAGACGTTATTGGTCAGGTCAACCGTATTCGCGCCGATCGCCGTCAGCACATCGGGCACCGACTCAGTAACCATGTTGTTGAAAAATGAGGTTGCTCCAACTGTAATCTGAAAACCATTACCGCCATTGTTGCCGGGTGTCGCGGCCATCGGAATGGTGGCACTAATGGTAATTGGGTAGCCGCAACGCAGTGGCATTGAAGTACTC
>JAJAZK010000009.1 GCA_026785765.1 Rhodoferax sp.
GGTACTCCAGTGAGCGCCGCCCGGCCGCCCGAAGGCGCTCAGCACCGCAGCCCGCAGGGCGAAGGTACTCCAGTGCGCGCCGCCCGGCCTGGCGTGGTGACGACCGAACTCGCACCGGGTTACCGGGTGCCACGCGTCATCCGTGGCGGCTGGCAACTCGCCGGGGACCATGGAGCGGTGGACCGCGAACGCGCGCTGGCCGAGATGGCCGCGTTCGCCGATGCCGGCCTGAACACGGTGGATGGTGCCGATATCTACACCGGCGTGGAGGACATGTACGGCGAGTTCAATTCCCGGCGTGCGGTTCTGGGGCTGCCGCGGCTGCAGGTGCACACCAAGTTCGTACCCGACTATGCAGACCTGGCGCGCGTGGATGCGGCCTATGTGCGGCGCATCATCACGCGCTCACTGCAGCGGCTGCGTGCGGAGCGCCTGGACCTGGTGCAGTTCCACTGGTGGGACTACGCCGTGCCGGGCATGCTGGAGACGGCGCTCGAACTGAAGCGGCTGCGCGAGGAGGGCCTGATCGCGAACCTGGGCGGCACCAACTTCGACTCGCCCAGCAGCGCCGTCATGCTAGACGCCGGTGTGCCGCTGGTCAGCATGCAGGTGCAGTACTCGCTGCTGGACCGGCGCGCGCAACATGCGTTGGCGGCAATCGGCGTGCAGCGTGGCATGCAACTGCTGTGTTACGGCACACTCGCGGGCGGCTTTTTCTCCGAGCGCTGGTTAGGTGCAGAGGAGCCCTTGACCGGTCTGACGAATCGCTCGTTGATCAAGTACAAGCTGGTCATCGACGAGTTCGGCGGCTGGGCCGTGTTCCAGAACCTGCTGGCAGTGCTGCAGCAGATCGGCCAGCGCCATGCGGTCGGTATCGCCACCGTGGCCACGCGCTGGGTGCTGGACCAGAGCGGCGTTGGCGCGGCCATCGTCGGCGCCCGTTATGCCGACCGGCTGCACGACACCCTGGCGATATTTGGTCTGCAACTCGATGCCCAAGACCATGCCTTGCTCTCTCCTATCCTGGAGGCCCATCCAGGGCCGACCGGAGACACCTACACTTTGGAGCGCGACAAGGCTGGTTCGCATGGCCGTATCATGAAGTACGACCTGAACAAATCCTGATCATCAACCCAACCGGAGAACCCTTTCATGCGCTTTTTGTTGTCCACGACCGCTTTGGCGGCGATTGCTGCCTTGGCTCCATTGCCGTCCGCAGCCCAGTCCCCGGCATGCACCCACACCGTGGGCATGGTGGTTTCACTGACCGGCGCCGCTGGACGATTTGGCCAGGCCGCCGGCAAGTCGGTCGAACTTGCCTTCAACGAGCTCAACGCTGCCAGTGGGGCGCAGGGAATTGCCGGTTGCAAACTTGCTTTTGACCTGCGCGACGCGCAAAGCCAGGGTTCGGTGGCGGTCGACCAGGCGCGCCAGCTGGTAGACCTGAAAAAAGTGCCGGCCATCATCGGCGGCATCATCAGCTCGGTGTCCATTCCCATCGTGACTTCCGTCACCGGACCAGCCGGGGTGGTGCAGATCTCGCCGGCCTCCAGTTCCCCCACCTTGACCCGAATGGCGGTTGAAGGCAAGACCAACGGCTGGTTCTTCCGCACCATCACCAGCGACGCGCTGCAGGGCACGGCGGCCGCCAAGTACGCGCTCGACCAGGGCATGCGCACCCTGACCATCATCCATGTGAACAACGATTTCGGCGTCAACATGCTGGCCGAGTTCCGCCGGGCCTACGAGGCGCTGGGCGGCAAGATTGTCAGCATCACGCCCTACAACGCGGCCCAGCCGTCGTACAACGCCGATGTCACGAATGCGCGCAAGGGCGACCCGCCAGCGCTGTACTTCATTGGTTACCCTGGCGACGGCACCACCATCGTGCGCACCTGGATCCAGCAGGGCGGCCCACAACGTTTCCTGCTCAATGACGGCATGAACGCAGCGGACTTCATCAAGGGGGTTGGCCCGCAGTTCCTGACCAACGCATTCGGCACCTCGTCGGGTACGACCAGCACTCCTTCCACCGAGTATTTTGCCAAGGCCTATCCGGCCATGAGCGGCGGCTTCGATGCTGGTGCACCGGCAGCCGACCGCGCATTTGACGCCGGCGCCATCCTCGGGCTGGCAATCGCGCATGCCGGCAAGTTCGAGGCAGCGGCAATCCGCGACTCGATCCGCAAAGTGACCGAGCCCGGTGGCGAGGTGGTGCATGCCGGTCCGCAGGGCTTTGCGCGTGCCTTGCAACTGATCCGGGAAAAGAAACCGGTGCGGTATGTCGGCGTCATCGGCGCAGTGCAGTTTGACCGCAACGGCGACATCACCGGCCCGTTCCGCACCTGGCGCATTACCAACGGCGAAGTGGCGACCGTCGGCCAGATGACCACCGAGGAAGTGCAGGCGATTCAGGCACGGTTGCCCCGGTGAGTGCGGCCAGCCCGGTGTCGGGCAGCGAGCGCCCGGAGCGCACACTGCTGGCGCCGGGGCTGCAGATTGCCCGCGTCGTCACCGGCCTGTGGCAGGTGGCGGACATGGAGCGTGGCGGCACGCTGCTCGATCCGGTGCGCGGGGCGGCGGCGATGGCGCAGTACGCAGCGGCTGGGTTTGATACCTTCGACATGGCCGACCACTATGGGTCGGCGGAAATGATTACCGGCACCCTGCGTGCGTCCGGCGCTGCACCTGGGCTGCGCGCCTTCACCAAATGGTGCCCGCCACCGGGCCCGATGACGGCAGCCGTGGTGCGCGACGGAGTGCAACGGTCGCTGGACCGGATGCAGACACCGTGCATCGATCTGCTGCAATTCCACTGGTGGACCTTCGAGCACCCGGGTTATCTCGATGCGATGCGAGAGCTGGCGCGGCTGCGCGAAGAGGGCTTGATCGCCCACCTGGGCCTGGCCAATTTCGACAC
>JAJAZK010000010.1 GCA_026785765.1 Rhodoferax sp.
GGGCCAGATCCTGGGCGTGGTGGGCGAGTCCGGTTCGGGCAAGTCGCTCACGGCAATGGCCATCATGGGCCTGCTGCCGCTGATTGGCGGGCGCATCAGCCACGGCAGCGTCACCCTCGATGGTACCGATCTGGTGACCCTGCCAGAGTCAGACTTCCGGGCCTTGCGGGGACGGCGCATTGCGCTCATCACGCAGAACCCGATGACCTCGCTGGATCCAATGCTGCAGGTTGGCGCCCAGATCGACCAGGTCGCGCGTTTGCACCTGGGCCTTGGCGCCGAGGCGGCCAAAGCGCGCAGCATCGACCTGCTGCAGCAACTGCGCATACCGAATGCCGCGCTGGTCTATTTGCAATACCCGCACCAGATGTCGGGCGGCATGAAGCAGCGCATCGTGATCGCGATGGCGCTGGCCGGTGACCCCGACCTGATCATCGCCGACGAACCGACCACCGCACTCGACGTGACGATCCAGGCGCAGATCATCCAGATCCTGGTCGATCTGGTGCGCGAGCGCGGTCTGGCCCTGCTGCTGATTACCCACGACATGGGTGTGGTGGCGCAGGCCTGTGACCAGGTTGTGGTGTTGTACGCCGGACGGGTGGCCGAAAGCAACGCGGTGCATGCCATCTTCGCCCAGCCCGCCCACCCCTACACGCGCGCGCTGATCGCCTGCATCACCCGCGCCGGTCAGGCCGCTGGCAGCCTGACCGGGATTCCCGGCCTGGTCCCCAGCGCCGCCAGCTACGCCACTGGTTGCCGCTTTCATACCCGCTGCACCCTGGCCCAGGCCATCTGCAGCGACACAGCGCCGCCCCTGCAATCGCATGCGCAGGGCCGGGTCTCGTGCCACTTTCCGCAGGGAGCGCAGAATGGCTGACGCTGCCGCCAAAAGCGCCAACCTGGTCGAGGTGCGCTCGCTCAGCAAAGTCTTTGCCACGCGCGCCAGCCTGTTTGGACGCCAACGCAGCATGACCGCCGTCGGTGACGTCACGCTGGATATTCCCAGAGGACGGGTGACCGGCGTCGTTGGCGAGTCCGGTTGCGGCAAATCGACTCTTGCGCGGCTCGTCTTGCGGCTGCTCGAAGCCTCGCGCGGCCAGGTCCTGTTCGACGGTGTGGACCTGGCAAGCCTGCCGGGGAGCGCCTTGCGCCGCCTGCGCCGACGCATGCAGTTCGTTTTCCAGGATCCCTATTCGTCGATCGACCCGCGTTACAGCATCAGCCGTGCGCTGCTCGAACCGATGCGGGTGCAGGGTAAAGCGCTGGATGCGAAACAGTCGACCGACCACGTGCAGCGGCTGATGGCGATGGTGGGTCTGAATCCGGCACTGGCGCGCAGCTACCCGCACCAGCTCTCAGGCGGTCAGAAGCAGCGTGTCGGTATCGGCCGCGCGCTGGCGCTGCAACCAGAGTTCCTGGTGCTGGACGAACCAACGGCGTCGCTGGACGTATCCATACAGGCACAAATCGTCGCCCTGCTGGAAAAACTCAAGCAGGACCTGGGCCTGACCTACCTGTTCATCTCGCACGACCTGGGATTGATCCGTTACTTCTGCGACCGCATCGTCGTGATGTACCTGGGTCGGGTGGTCGAGGTGCTGCCGACGGCCAGTGCGCCGCCCCGGCATCCCTACACCCGCGCCCTGATGGACAGCACCTTCGAGCCCGACCCGCTGCGCCGGCGCGTGATCAATCGCCTGAGCGGGGAGATTCCGGACGCGTTCAACCTGCCACCCGGTTGTGCCTACGCGCCACGCTGTCCGAACGCGACCGGGCGTTGCCGTATCGAGCGGCCGGAGATCATCTTCGACGGTGAACACGCGCTGGCCTGTCACCATCCGTTGCAGTAGCCGGCACTGGTATCGGACATGGCTGCGCCATTCACCATCCTGACGGCGGAGGTTTCGCACGAGACCAACACGTTTTGCAAACTGCCCACGACCTGGGCTGACTTCTTGCAGCGTGGCGTATTGTTCGGGCAGGACGCGGTCGACGCGCGGCAACACGCCAACACCGAACTGGCAGGTTTCCTGGACGCCGGGCGCGACTATGGCTGGCAGCAGGTGCACGTGCTCAGCGCCCATGCCCAGCCGGGCGGGCCGGTCACACGCGACGCCTTCGAGCGATTGGCGGCACCGATTCTGGCAGCCGCCCTGGAGCAACTTCGCCTAGGCAAGCTCGACGGCATCCTGCTGGGTCTGCACGGTGCCATGGTGACCGATTTTTGTGATGACGGTGAAGGTGAGCTGCTGCGTCTGCTGCGCGACGTGGTCGGACACAGCATCCCGATCGGCATCACACTTGATCCGCACGCGAACGTGACCCGCGCCATGTGCGACCTGGCCAACATCATCGTTTCGTTCAAGACCTATCCGCATACCGACATGCGGCTGGCAGCGCGCCATGCGGCGTCCATCCTGCAACGCAGCATGCTGGGAGAAATCCGCCCGCGCACGCTGCGTGTTTCGCGCCCGCTGCTGGAAGAGGCCAACGACGGGCGCACCGACATCGGGCCCATGCTGGCGCGTATGGAAAAGGCGCGTGCCTACGAGCAGCAACCGGACGTGTTTGCTGTCAGCATCAACGCCGGATTCGCAAATGCCGACATTGCGGAGGTCGGCCCGTCGGTGCTGGTCACCGCGCAGGGGCATATGGCGCGCCATGCGGCGTTTGCCACCACCCTGGCCGACGACATCTGGGCCGACCGGCGCAACCGCATCAACCGCTTCTACAGCGTGGCGCAGGCCGCGCGTCTGTGCGCCGACTTTGCGGCGTCCGCCGGCACCGGCACCATCGTCGTCGCCGACTATGCCGACAACCCCGGCGGTGGCGCCTATGGCGATTCGACCGCCTTGCTCGCAGCGCTGCTGGCAGAGCGCGTACCGGATGCCTGTTTCGGCCCGATGGTGGACCCGGCGACCGTGCTGCAGCTGCAAGGCTGTGCCGTCGGCGAGCAGGTGCAGATCGAACTCGGCGGCAAGACCGACCCGCGCTTTGGTGGCGCACCACTGCGCCTGTCGGCAACCTTGTTGCTCCTGAGTGGTGGAGCCTACGTCGGCAACGGACCGATGATTGGCGGCCTGGTGCGCAGTTGGGGCCCGACCGCCGTGGTGCAGGTCGATGGCATCGAAATACTGGTGACCAGCCAGCGCTCCCAGATATTGGACCTGCAACAGTTTGAGGCCTTCGGCATCGAACCGACGCGCAAAAGAGTGGTTGCGCTCAAGTCCATGCAACACTTTCGCGCAGCGTTCGAACCGATCGCCGCACAGGTCATCGTGTGTGACAGCGGCGCCCTGTGCACGCTGGACTACGCCCAATTGCCTTTTCACAAGGTCAGTCGGCCCCTGTTCCCACTGGACCAGGAGATTGACATTGCCAGTTGGCTGGGTGACCATGCACAAGGCGTTTACCTGCCACCGGACAGCCTGTAGCGGCCTGTGGACGCCGCCAGGCTGGCGGCCTGGCTGGACGAGCGGCCCTCATGAGCGCACAGGCACCGTCTCCAGCAAGGAAAAAGCATGGGCGCTGGCGGGCGCACTCTGGTAACGCTGCAACGGGTCGGCCTGGCCGTCCGGCGCCGCAAACGGAATGCAGTTGATGAACAGCGAGAACAACTCCGCCTGCGAGCCGATGTCGAGTTTGCGGTGGATGTTCTTGCGGTGGTTCTTGATGGTGCCTTCGGAGGTCTTCAGGCGCTGCGCTGTCAGTGCCGACGAGTAACCGCTGATCATGTAGAACAGCACCTGCCGCTCGCGCTGGGTCAACAACGAGCGGGCAAAGTTGTCGATGGTGTTTTGCACCTTGCGGTGGGTCAATGTGTCGGTGTCCCGGCGCAACGCGGCGGAGGTCAACTCATGGTGTTTGGCGGCCGCCGAAAAGATGACTGGCAACAACTGGTTGATAGCGAGCAGGTCACTGTTCTGGAACTTCGCATTGCGGATGCTGCGTTCAATAAAGATGTTCAGCGCGCTGTCTGCGTCGATGCGCCACAACAGTTCGATCGAGTCGGACAAGCCGATCTGGGAGTAGAAGACCCGGTAGTACTCGCTGTCAAAAAAGTCGTCCGGCGCGATATCGCGCAACCAATGCACGCCACTTGGGCAACCGGCCGCAAACAACTGGTAGTGCGGATCGAGCACGTAGGGGCCCGACACATAGGCGTCCTCCGGCAGCGTGCGTTCCTGGGCATTGAAGCGGTGCACGATGCGCCGTGGACGCTGGGCCCGGTGGTACACCATGGCACCACCCGAATCGACCGCACACACGGTACCCAGCAGATTAAGCACAGACTCAAACCAGTCCAGGGTGCCGATGGCAGCCGTCATGCGTGCCAAAGCGCCCACCAACACGGAGCTCAAAGGCAGACACAGCTCGATCTGGTTCGTGTTGGGCATGGCCGCTAGCGTAACAGCCGAACGGCTGCTGGCGTATGCTTGCCTCGTGACGCCCATTCTTTCTGCCCATCAATGGCTGGTGATAATCGCTGCGGCCATCGGTGGCGCTGTGGCGGCCCAAACTGGCGCGCCTGCGGTGCCGGGCCTGCTGTCGGTGCCTGCCTTCTCGGCCATGGCCATTGGGCCGGTACAGGGGCCCTGGCGCGCAGCCGGGCTGCCCAAGCAAACCTTGCCCGTCACGCGGTTTGATATTGTGGAGGTCGCGGGCAAGCCGGTAGTACGGGTACGTTCCGACAACTCCTACGGCAACCTGGTACTCGAAGTGGCACCGGTGGTTCCAGGTGCGCAGTGGGTGCTGCGCTGGAGCTGGTCACTGCAGCGGGGGCTGCAGGACAGCGATTTGTCCACC
>JAJAZK010000011.1 GCA_026785765.1 Rhodoferax sp.
GGCTCGACCTCGTAGACACTCACGTTGGTGGAGATGCGCGGCAGCATCATGTCGCCGCCAATCAGCAGGCCGAGCGTGGCGCAGTACAGTGAAATATGCTCCGGGGCGTGGCCGTAGCCACTGATGCAGCGCCAGCTGCGGCTGCCGATCGTCAATTCGTCGCCATCCATCATGCGCCGGTACTGTGTCGGAACGGCGGGTACCAGGCTGGGGAAGTAACTGGCACGCGCCTTGATCTGTGCCACCGATTCCGGGTCGTTCAGGCCATGCAGCGCAAAGAAGCTTGCCGCGGCCTCACCACCAAATGCGGTTGGTCCCATAGCCCCCAGCCGCGCCACGTTGTAGTCGGTAGCGCTGACCCACAGGCGTACGTCCCAGCGTTCACACAACCAGTAGGCCAGGCCAATATGGTCCGGGTGCATGTGGGTGACGATCACGCGCAGGATCGGCAGGCCTTGCAGCTCGTTGCTGAATATTTGTTCCCACTGGGCCCTGGATTCGTCGCGCGAGACGCAGCAATCGACGATGCTCCATCCCTGGCATCCATCAATCTCGTCACGCAGCAGCCACAGGTTGATATGGTTCAAGGCGAACGGCAGTGACATCCGTACCCAGCGCACCCCGTCAGCCACCTCCACCGTGGCGCCCGTTTCGGGCAAGGCGTCTCCCAGGGGATAGTGCAGCTCGCGTTCGAGTTCATTCATCGGGGGGCCCGGCGTGGTAGACGTTTACGTAAACGTCAGATGTAATCAGGCCATTGTATGGAACGCCCCGGTGGGCGTCTGTCACCTGCGCTTCCTTGCCCGCAACCTTCTACCAAACCGGTATTGCCATGTCCATCGAGTTTTCCATCAGTGACCTTGCCAGTGAGTTCGACCTGACAACCCGCGCCATCCGCTTTTATGAGGATATGGGGCTGCTACAACCCCGGCGCGACGGACCGGCCGGGCGCAGCCGGGTCTACAGCGCACGTGACCGTACGCGGCTGAAGCTGACCCTGCGTGCCAAACGTCTGGGACTGTCGCTGACCGAAGCGCGCGAAATCATCGACATATATGACAGCCCGCGCGACACTGGAGCGCAGCTTGGCAAGTTCCTGTCCGTGCTGGCGGCGCACCGCAAGGCGCTGGAGGAACAGATGGCCGACTTGCTGGCCAATCTGGACGAGGTGAAAACCCACGAACGCGAAGCCCGCGCGCTGCTGGGCAAGGTTGCCAAGCCGACCAGGAAAGCGTGATGCAACGCAATCTTGCTGCAACGACGCCTTCATGCCGAGCCCTGCTGGTCCCGCAGTGTGCATAATTGACGTTTACGTAAACGTCAACCAAAACAGGGACTTTTGCCATGGACATGCCCGGACTTGATTTCCAGCTTGGTGAAGACATCGACGCGCTGCGCGACGCGGTGCGCGAGTTTGCCCAGAGCGAGATTGCACCTCGTGCCGCCGAGATTGACCGCAGCGACCAGTTCCCGATGGACCTATGGCAAAAGATGGGGTCGCTCGGTGTGTTGGGCATCACAGTCGGTGAAGAATATGGTGGCGCCAACATGGGTTACCTGGCGCACATGGTGGCGATGGAAGAAATCAGCCGCGCATCGGCCTCTGTGGGCTTGAGTTATGGGGCCCACAGCAATCTGTGCGTCAACCAGATCCGGCGCAATGGCAACGAGGCCCAGCGCCAGCAGTACCTGCCCAAACTGATCACCGGCGAACATGTGGGTGCCTTGGCCATGAGTGAGTCAGGCGCCGGCAGCGACGTGCTGTCGATGAAGCTCAGGGCCGAGGACAAGGGTGGGTACTACCTGCTCAATGGCAGCAAGTTCTGGATCACCAACGGCCCGGACGCCGACACGATGGTGGTGTATGCGAAGACCGAGCCGGAACTTGGCGCCCGCGGGGTGTCGGCGTTCCTGATCGAAAAAGGCATGCCCGGTTTTTCGATTGCCCAGAAACTGGACAAACTCGGCATGCGCGGCAGCCCTACCGGCGAGCTGGTGTTCCAGAACGTCGAGGTGCCGGCACACAACATCCTGGGGGGGCTGAACAATGGAGCCAAGGTGCTGATGAGTGGCCTGGACTACGAGCGGGCCGTGTTGTCGGCCGGGCCGATCGGAATCATGCAGGCGGTGCTGGACAACGTGGTTCCGTACATCCATGACCGCAAGCAGTTTGGCCAGAGCATTGGCGAATTCCAGCTGATACAGGGCAAGGTGGCGGATATGTACACCGTGCTGCAGGCCGGCCGCGCCTACTGTTACACCGTGGGCAAGAACCTCGACGCGCTGGGTGTGGAGCATGTCCGGCGCGTGCGCAAGGACTGTGCGTCGGTGATTCTCTGGTGCGCGGAAAAGGCGACCTGGATGGCGGGCGAGGGCATACAGATCTTTGGTGGCAATGGCTACATCAACGACTACCCGGTCGGCCGCCTGTGGCGCGACGCCAAGCTCTACGAGATCGGGGCTGGTACCAGCGAGATCCGGCGCATGCTGATCGGACGCGAGTTGTTTGCCGAAACGATGTAGCACGGTGACAAGTGTGAAAATCGGACCATGACCGACACCTTGCAGCACCTTCTTGACCACAACAAGGCCTGGGCCGCCAGCATGGAGCGCGAGCGGCCGGGCTTTTTCACCAAGTTGTTGTCGCAGCAAAAGCCGCGTTATATGTGGATCGGTTGCTCGGACAGCCGGGTTCCGGCCAACCAGATCACCGGGCTGGAACCGGGCGAGGTATTCGTGCACCGCAACGTCGCCAACCTGGTGGTGCACTCCGATCTGAACGCCCTGTCCACGATACAGTTTGCCGTCGAACACCTCAAGGTGCGCCACGTCATGGTCGTCGGCCACTATGGTTGCGCCGGTGTACGCGCGGCGCTGAACGGTGAACGCATCGGCCTGGCAGACAACTGGCTGCGCCATGTGCAGGACGTGCACCTGCGCCATCGCAAGCGCATCGAGCACTTGCCACTGGAGCAGCAGGAACACGTGTTGTGCGAGATCAACGTGATCGAACAAGTCGGCAACGTCGCACTGTCCACCGTGATCCAGGATGCCTGGGCGCGCTTGCAGCCGGTCTCCATCCATGGCTGGGTTTACGGCCTCAGCGACGGTTTGCTCAAGGACTTGCAGGTCAGCATGGACCACCCGGCGGGTGTGGCAGAAGTGTTTCGCGCTGCCGTGCGGCGTTATCCACGTGTGGCACAGGCGGTCGCTGCCATTGCCGAAGACTGAGCGCCCATGTTTCCGCAGCGTCTGGATTCCATTGTTGCCTACGAGATCGCGAAGGCGATGATGGACGGATTCAACCGCCACTACCGGCTGTTTCGTACCGAGTCTGCGCGCGCCAAACACCGCTTCGAGACGGCCGACTGGCATGGACAACAACGCGCGCAGCGCGAGCGCATCGAGTTTTACGACCTGCGGGTGCGCGAGTGTTCGACCCGGCTGGGACGCGAATTCAAGGGTGGCGAGCAACCCATGGAGGTCTGGCATCAGGTCAAGCTGCACTACATCGGGCTGCTGGTAGACCACCACCAGCCCGATTTGGCCGAGACCTTTTTCAATTCGGTCACCACCAAGATCCTGCACCGCAGCTATTTCCAGAACGACTTTATCTTTGTGCGCCCTGCGGTCAGCACCGAGTACATCGAGAACGATGAACCGGCGGCCCGGCCCACCTACAGCGCCTACTATCCAACACACGACAACATGGCGCGGGTGCTGGAGCAGATCGTCGGAGATTTTGACCTGCGCCGCCCGTTTGACAATCTGTCGCGCGATTGCGGTTTCGTTGATGAGGCCATCCGCGTGCGGATGGGCGAAGTCAAGCTGCGCGCCAATTTTCAGGTACAGGTTCTGTCAGGGCTGTTCTTTCGCAACAAGGGCGCGTATATCGTCGGCAAGGTCATCAATGGTTTTGGCGAGGAGCCGTTTGCGTTGCCGCTGCTGCACAACAAGGTCGGCAAACTGGTGATCGACGCAGCGCTGTTCGGCGAGGACGACCTGTTGATACTGTTCAGCTTCGCGCGTGCCTATTTCATGGTTGACATGGAGGTGCCCAGCGCCTATGTGCAATTCCTGCGCAGCATGATGCCGCGCAAGCCGCGCAATGAGATTTACAGCGCACTGGGCTTGCAGAAACAGGGCAAGACGCTTTTTTACCGCGACTTTCTGCACCACCTGCGCCACTCGACCGACAAGTTCCGTATTGCGCCGGGTATCAAAGGCATGGTGATGCTGGTGTTCGATCTGCCATCTTTTCCGTATGTGTTCAAGGTCATCAAGGACTACTATCCGCCGCAGAAGGACACCACGCGCGAGCAGATCAAGGGCAAATACCTGCTGGTCAAGCAGCATGACCGTGTTGGCCGCATGGCCGACACGCTGGAGTACAGCGAAGTGGCGTTTCCGCGTGCCCGCTTCGACGACGAACTGATTGCCGAGATCGAGAAGTTCGCACCCAGCCAGCTCGAGATCAGCGACCGTGATGGCGACGGCCAACTCGAAGTGGTACTCAAACACGTATACATCGAGCGGCGCATGATCCCGCTCAACATCTATTTGCAGGAGGCGTTTGACCTCGGTCAAGGGCTGCCGGCGCATGACAGCGTGGCGTTGCGCGCACGCGACCAGATCGAACGCGGCGTGGTCGAATATGGCAATGCCATCAAGGACCTGGTGGCGGCAAACATCTTTCCGGGTGACATGTTGTGGAAGAACTTTGGCATCACGCGCCACGGCAAAGTGGTGTTCTACGACTACGACGAAATCGAGTACGTGACCGATTGCAATTTCCGCCGTGTTCCTGAGCCGCGCAATGAAGAAGAAGAAATGAGCGGCGAGGTCTGGTACACGGTTGGCCCAAAGGACGTATTCCCGGAAACTTTCGCGCCGTTCCTGCTTGGCAACCCGTCGGTGCGCGAATTCTTCATGCGCCACCATGCCGTCCTGCTCGACGCCACTTTCTGTCAGATGCACATAGACCGCATTGGCGAGGGCCATGTGTTTGACGTGTTTCCGTACGACCGGGACATGCGTTTTGCGCCCGGGCTGACCGAGACCGATGTGGCCTGAAC
>JAJAZK010000012.1 GCA_026785765.1 Rhodoferax sp.
GCACTCGCGCAGATGATGCGTTTGGTACACCATGCGATTGGCGCGACCACGGTGGCCGCTGCGCGTTACTCTGTGGCATGCGCGAATAGCTCCAGCGCCCCGGCGCAGCCACCCGCCACGCCCGACTGGGTCGTTTGATGGCGCCGGGTTAAGCAAGCCGAAACATCCGCACGCACGCGCTGCACCCGGATTTCTGGGGGCGGGGTTTTGTGGCTGGCAAATCAACACGCCAGTGCACTGTTGCAGACTTGAGCAACCAGAAGGACCCGAAGGACAATTTTCTTCCTGCAAGGCGCCCGCCGCAGGGGCCCCAGGCTTACGCCAACGCAGCCCCGGCCCCCTTGCGGGGTGAGCCGCTGCAGTGCTCAAAACGGGCGAGCCGCACGGATTTGGGTGTGATGCAGTAACGCGGTGCGGCTACAGTGCCCGTTTTTCCGCGCTTCGCGCCCGGGGCTGCTGATCGTTGGCGCATGCCTCTGGCTCCTGCGGCGGGCTTTGGGTCTGAGGTATGCCCAATAACTTCCTCTCGCGCGCAAGCGCGTGCCCTGGCCGCGCGGCCCGATCAAAGCCGCAAGCGCGAAGCGCGGAAAACAGGTGGTGCGATTGGCGTCGGCGGCTGCGCCAATCGCTGGCTCGGGCGGCGCCCCTGTTTTAAGCACTGCAGCGGCTCGCCCCGAAGGGGGCTGCGGCTTGGGCCGAGTAGCCCGGCGATTGCGGAGCCAGATCGAGCCGGGACCTGTCTGCGCCGCGCACGATGACGGCCAATTGCAGTACGGTCTTCGGGCGTTCGCGGGTGATCCATTTCATTTCGCCACCGCCTTGGCTTGCACCGGCTTGCCCGCGCGTTGCCATGCGTCGATTCCGCCAGGTAGGAAACGCGCGTTGACTCCAGCGGCGCGCAATTGCATGGCGGTGGAGCGGCTTACTTCGTGCCCGTACACGCAGTACACCAGCACCTCGCGGTCCCGGGGCAACTCTGCGGCCCATTGCGTCACCGCCGCCGGGTCCCTCCACTGCGCGCCAGGCAACATGGTCGATGCCTGCTCGTACACCGCGGCACGCCGCACATCAAAAACCAGCGCGTCGCCAACCGCCGCCGGATCAGCGGAAAACGGCTCGCTGTTGGCATGCACCGCGTGCTGGTAACGGGTGTACACCTTGGCCCAGTCGATGTTGCCCATGAAAGCGTCCACGTAGGCACCCGCCTGCGCGCCGTGGTCCATGTGGTAAGCGTGTTCGTACATGTCGAGCGCCAGCACGGGCACGGCACCGGCCAGCGCGTGGGTATGGTCGGCAGCCCACTGGTTGACCAAGGCGCCGTCGCGCGGCTGGAAGCTGAGCAACACCCAGCCCGAACCGCCGCCGAGCGCTTTGCCGATCGCCACAAACTCGTCGCGCCAGCGTTGCGCGCTGCCAAAACTAGCCGTCAAGGCAAGCGCCATCGCTGGCACCATGTCTTTGCCGCCGCCGCCCAGGCTGTCGAAATACAACTCGTGCAGCAACATCGAGTTGGTCGCCACCAGCTCTTCGCGTTTGAGGCCGTTGAGTTGGTAACCCGGCACCGTGGCGACTGGAAGCCCGGCCAGTTCGCCGCGGATCGCGTTGAGCCGTTTCACCGCCCCGGCATAGTTGTTCTGGTGGTGGCTGCGCAGCAGCTTTTCAGACAGGCCCGGCAGCGTTGCCGGGTCAAATGGAAGATCGTGAACCAAAGCTGCCATGACGTACTCCTTGAAAAGCCATCAACTTTCATGATGTCAATTGTTCATCCCGCATCATGAAAGTTATTTCACGTTAACGGACCAGGCTCAGCGCGGCGCCAATGGCCGCGCACACTGCCAGCAAGGTCATCACGCCCCACTTGAAACGGAACAGCGCCAGCGCCGCACCAATGGCTAACAATGCCGATACCCAGTCGAAGCGCCCCGCAAACCCCTGCGGCCACAACACGTGGTGAGCGAAGAACAATGCGAGATTGAGGATCACACCGACCACCGCGGCGGTGATGGCCGTCAATGGCGCGGTGAACTTCAGATTGCCATGGGTGGACTCGATGACCGGGCCGCCAGCAAAGATGAACACAAACGACGGCAGGAAGGTGACGAAGGTGACCACACAGGCGGCCACCGCGCCGGCCAGGAACAAAGCGTCCGGGCCGAACACCTGTTTTGCCCAGCCCCCGACAAACGCTACAAAGGCAACCACCATGATGAGCGGCCCCGGTGTGGTCTCGCCCAGCGCCAGCCCGTCCATCATTTGCGGCCCGGTGAGCCAGCCGAACTGTTCGACCGCACCCTGATAGACATAAGGCAGCACAGCGTATGCGCCGCCAAAGGTCAGCAGCGCGGCCTTGGTGAAAAACCAGCTCATCTGTGTCAAGGCACCACCCCAACCCTGCCAGGCCATCAGCGCCGCCATGGGCAGCAGCCAGAGCACAGCGCCGACCACCAGCACCCGGGTCAGCCGCGACTTGCTGAAGCGCGCATGCTCGGGCGTGGGCGTGTCGTCGTCGATCAGCGCCGGGGCATGCGCCGACTGCGCCACCC
>JAJAZK010000013.1 GCA_026785765.1 Rhodoferax sp.
GTGTGGCGGCCAAGGGCAACAAGCCAGGCGGGGTGAATACCGGTGCGTTCAATGCAATCTATACCGATGCCCAAGTTGCAGAGTTCCAATCGTTGGGCCTGACCACATTTAAGGAAGAGCAGATTTGGTCCTACGAACTGGGCACGAAAACCTCTTGGCTGAACAATCGGTTGATTCTCAATGCCGCAGTATTTCAAATTGACTGGACCGACCAGCAATTGACTCAGACGCTTCCCGTGCAATCGGTCGGGCGCCGCGACGGCGTGTTGGGTACCGTGTCATTCAACGTCAACGCCGGGCAATCCAAGATCAAGGGGTTGGAGCTGAACGCCGTTGCCCGGCCCGCCAATTGGCTGGAACTGAGATTGGGGTATGCCTTGCAACAAGCGAAGATCGTCAGCTTCGTGAATGATGATCAGGCCGACTTGTATATCACGGCCGCTGACATCGCAGCGCTGAATGCGGCGGCACCGCCGCCTGCGGCCACCGCAACCCAGGCCCAGCGCGACGCCGCGGTTGCTGCACGTTTGGCAGCGGCCAACGCCCTGATCGCCCTGCGCGGCAATGCGGCTGGCAATGAATTGCCCCGCACACCCAAACATCAATTGCAATTGGGCGGAACCATCTTTCACACGCTGCCCAACGGTGTGAAAGTCAATTTCCGCGCCGACTATTCCTGGGAGGCCAAGCGCTTTATCCAGGTTGACAACCTGGGCTGGTCGAAGCCTTTGAGCCTGCTCAATCTGCGCGCCGCGGCTGACGTAGGCAAGTTCAATATCGCGTTCTGGGTGAAGAACGCCCTGAGCAACGACTCCCCCGTCGATGTCCTGCGGTCAATCGATACCCAACAGACCATTGGCAGGCCGCGCACCCGCGTGTTCGGCGCAGGCGCAGGCGCATTGACCGAGACGGGCAACATCCGGGACTTCCTGGTCACCATGCCGCAGGAACGCAGAGCCGGCGTCACTGTGTCGTGGGCCTTCTGACAGGGTTGACGGTGACTTTGGCGGTGCCGCGCCCGCGACGCGCAGCGCGCGCGCTGGCAGGGTTCTGCGCCCTTGCCAGCGCGGCTGCCCTTGCCCAACTGAAGGACGAACCCCCAGCAGAACGCGATGCCATGGTCATGGCAAGCGTGCTGCCAGGTTTGTATTCGAATGGTGAGCAGCGCTTTTTCGACGAACGGCTCAAGGTCCCGGCTGCCGAGCGCGCCGCAGCGATGAAGCTCACCGTGACCCGCGTCAACCGCCCGGCTGGCGCGCCACCCCTGTTTGTGTTCCGCCAGGCCAATGGCCCGACCTGGGCCTATGCCGCGACACTGGAGGCAGGGCCTGCGGCGGTTCTACTTGTCGCCTTTACTGTTGTCGCGGGCATGTCTGATGCGCAACTGGCGACCGGGCAAACAGTCGGCCTGACGACAGTTCCCTCTTGCAACCTGATCAGCCGCCGCGAAGCCGGTCAGTTTCGCGCCACGGCCGTGGGGCCCTGCGCCGCAGGTCCGCAAGAGCTGCTGATGACCGGTGGCAGCCTGTGGTGGCGGGCCAGTGCGGGCGGGCCGTTCGCCCGCCTCAACCGTGCACGGCAATTTGAATGCCATGTAGATATGCCCGGCTCCGGCGGTATCCGCGGTGAGGTCTTCAATCGCTACGCTGACTTGCAGGTCGACGATCAGGGCACCGAAGCCTGGTTCACCACCAAGGAAGCCGTGCCACGCAAACTGGGCCTGCGGCTGCGCAATGTCGACTGGCCGATGAACAACAAGGCGGGCACCTTTACGCGCGACAGTCTGACGCTCTATCTCATCGAAGACAGCGGCGACGGAGTGCCCAGGAATTTGACTTACGCCTGGACCGAACCCAGTGCGCGCCGAATTGGCCTCAATACGGTCGCGATACTGGCCAATTGTTATATGGAAGCGCCGACCACGGCGAAGCCGGAGTTCTGAGAATGACCCAGCACAGCCCGACACGCCGTCAAGCCTTGGCCGGAATCGGCGCCTTTGTCGGGGCTTCTGGTTTGGCAGTGCCCCGTGCGCACGCCAATGAACAGGCCGATGTGATCGTGATTGGCGCGGGTTTGTCAGGGCTGAACGCCACCCTGCTTTTGGAAGAGCAGGGTTACAAGGTCACGCTCCTGGAAGGGCGAGACCGCGTCGGCGGGCGTCTGCTGACGATGGACGATGTCCCTGGCAAGCCGGAGGCCGGTGGGTCGGGCATTGGCAAGGGCTATGCGCGCCTGCTGTACGTCATCGACAAGCTCAAGATCCCGCTGGGCCCCGAACGCAGGCGCACCGAGCTTGCCCGTGACAGCACCATCATTGCCATCGGCGGGCAGTTGATCCGCCCTGATCAATGGGCCACGCATGCGCTCAACCCCTATGTCGGTGCCCAGCGCGCGATCATGCCGTGGTTGATGTCGTTCACCGCCATTCGCCCCTACAACCCCTTGCCCGATGCGGCGTCATGGCGTGACCCCGCTTTTGCATCGGCCGACGTCTCGGTGGCAGAACTTTTGAGTGCAAAAGGTTGGACGCCTGCGCAATTGCGATTGGCCTACGCCACCAATCCGTCGTACGGTAATTCGGCGGGTGACTTGTCCGCCATGATGTGGTTTCACATCTTCAAGAACGCTGAAGTCCTGGCCCGCGCTGGTGCTGGGGCGCTGGCCGGCGCTGGTGGCAATCAACGCATTCCTGAAGGCATGGCCAAGGCGGTGAAGAGTCCGATCCTGTTGAAAAAAATTGTGGCATCCATTCGTTCAGACGATGGCGGTGTCAGCGTGACCACCCGCGATGGGGGCAACTACCAGGCAAAGGCCGTCATCACCACGCTGCCCTTCAGCGCGCAACGCTTGGTGCGTATCGACCCTGCGCCACCCGTGTTGCAGCAAGAGGCGATTGATCGTTTGGGCTACAACAATGTCCATCAGATCCACTTTGTGCCGACCAAACGTTTTTGGGATGTGGATGGGATGCCACCTTCCATGTGGACCGACACGCTTGCGGGCCGGTTTGCGGCGTTGCGGTATGGCGCGCCCGTGCCAGTTCCAGGGCAAAGTGAATCGCAGCCTGAGATCACAACGCTGCTGTCCTTTGCCAACGGCTTTGCAGCGGAACGGCGTGACCGCTTGGGGCCCGAAGGCGCGGTTGCGGCTGTGCTCGAAGACTTGGCTCGTATCCGACCGTCAACGCGAGGCGCGTTGCGCGCGGTCAAAACGCACTCTTGGCAGGCTGACCCGTTTGCTGGGGGCGCTTATGCCTGCTGGCAACCTGGCCAGGTCGCGCGGTTCGCGCGCCTCATGGCCAAACCCACGGGCCGCGTCTATTTCGCCGGTGAACACACTTCGGCCGTTTCGCGCGGCATGGAAGGTGCGATGGAAGCGGGCGAGCGTGCCGCTTTGGAAGTTCTGCAGATCCTGTAACCCTTGTTCCCGCCAATGGCCGGGACCCGACATTGAGGACATCAGCAACATGGACAAAACCCTCCCCACCCCGCGTTCGCCCGCAGGAATTGGCCGGCGCGACATCCTCACAGCAGTATCCCTGCTGTCCGTGGCAAGCCTGACGGGCACTGAAGTTCATGCGTCTGGGTCGCGCGGCAACGTGCCCGCCGGCATTGATCTCAAAGATCCTGAATTCAACCTGAGTGTTCTTTCGCGCCTGCAGGGCGATGTGCGCGAGAAAGTGACCTATGGCTTTCATTTTGGCCAGGTCTTTGGCATCAAGAACGGCAAGGACCTGCCGCTGACCGAGTACGGGCGCAGGATCTACGGCTACGAAGGCGGGGGCCTGCGCAGGGCGCGAATCTTGCCGGATGGATCGGTCCAGTCGGTGTCGCGCGGGTGGCTCTTCTACACCGACCCCGAGACGGGCGAATACATCGACAAGTTCCGCAACCCTTACACCAATGAAATGGTCGACGTGCCGGTGTTTCGGGCGGGGATCTCTGGCGACACCATGACGGTGAAGGGTCCGCAGGTATCGGCCAACTTCACCATGGAAAGCACGATCTATGGCCGTCCGCCGCGGCTTGATTACAAGTTTTTCGGCGGCCAGGCTTTTGTGTCGCGCAGCGCCTTTACCCGGTGGCAACCGCGGGGTTTACCTAACAAGCGCATTGAAATGACCTTGGATGTCTGGCAGTGCAAGGCCGCTGACCTGTTCGACGCCAGCAGGAGTCATATCCCGAGCCACACGACCTGGACGAGCCAGACAGAATTTCAGACATGGCTGAACATGCCGGCAGAATTCAGTGGCCACCAGTTGTGGCGATCGGACGGTATGCGGGTGGAAAGAATCGCTGACTTGCCAGCTCATTTTGTGGCGCGCTGCATGGCCGATCCGGCACTCAAGGCGGCCTTGACCGACCCCTTGGTTTTCCCCGCGTGAACGGCAACAAGCGCACGAACCAGCGCACGAACCAGCGCTGCACGATGCTGAGGCTGTTGCTCGGTGCGGCCGTGCTGGCGTCCGGCTTGGTGTCCGGTCTGAACCCAGGCCTGGCGTTCGCACAAACCACCCCCGCGCCACGCGACATCTTGTTGCCGTTGAGTTCGCCCGATCAAGCCCGCGTCAGCCCCTTGGCGATGGTGACCATACTGACCGGCGACCCGGTTGCAACGCGGCGCTTCTATGCGGGTGCGCTGGACATGGGCAGCCGCAGCGCCAACCTGACAGGCGCCGAGGCGGCAGCCTTTGCCGCCAGTCTGGGCCTGCCACCCAGTCAAAGCTTGAACGTGACGGTTTATTCCCGCCCCGGTCTTCAAGGTGCCGCGCAAATCAGAGTGGTTGAAGTCCCCGCCGATCGGCCGCAGGCCCGGCCCGCCCACGATGCCCAAGTGATGGGGCCAATTTCCATGGGCTTCCCGGTCCGCAAGGTCGAAGACCGCTCCAGCATGATGACGGCCTATGGCTGGCCAGCGACAGCGGGTGTCACCTCGATCACCCTGCCCATGGGCGACGGTACGACTTACACCGTGAAGGAAACCCATTTCCACGCCCCTGATGGCGTGATGAGCTTGGGTATCGACAGGGCTGCGCTGCGGCCGGTGGGCCCTATCGATCCAGCCCTGGATATTGGGGGCCCGGCGTATGTCGGGATCATCGTTTCTGACACCAAAACGATGGACGTGTTCCTCGACAAGGTGCTGGGCTTCGAGAAGCGGCGGGACATCGTTCTTACCTCATCGGGCCCGACAGGCGGACTGGCACTGCCCGCCGGCACGCGGTTCACTTTTCAGCAATGGTTTGCGCCGGGTTCGTCAACGGGCTACCTGGTCGTCATGCAGCACCTGAATGCAGGGCGACCCGCGCCGAATGGCATCGGCCAAGGGGCTCGCGGTATTGCGGGATGGAGCTTCGAGAGCCGCGACCTGAGTGCCGTGTTGGAGCGGGCGCGGGCCCACAACACACCGGTGCTCAGCCCCCTTGCACGGCGCTCGGTACCGGGCTTTGGCATGCTGCGCACCTTGGTGCTGGCCACGCCCGACGGCATGCCGATTGAAATCATGGAGGCGGCGCGGTGACGCGTCTGCGTGCGTGGGTCGTTGTGACGGGTCTCGTTGGCGCGGCCTTGTTCAGCTCGGCTGCTTGGGCACAAACGTTGCCATCGCTCGGTAATCTGCCAAGCAATGTTCCAGCAAATGCCCCAGCGAGTGGCCCAGCTTCTGGGCCCTTGCCTGGCTACCTGTTGGTGGTGGGCAAGGCCACCGACCGGGTCAAGATTGGTGGCTACGCTGCGGCTTTGCCGCCCATTTATGCCAGCCACGAGGGCTATTACCTTGCCATTGGCGGGGTGGGCCGCGGGGTGACCTGGCTGGAAGGGCCGTGGCGTGACCGCTCCCTCGTACTTGCACGGTTCCCCAAC
>JAJAZK010000014.1 GCA_026785765.1 Rhodoferax sp.
ACACGACGCTCTGCGCATGTTGTGGCACGCCCACGTCGGAGCGCTGGCGGCGCCGTTTGTGCCGGTGTTCATGGGGGTGCACACTGTGCCCGAAGAGTTTCGCCAGCACCGCTACCTGACTGCCGGCGAGTCGTCGCGTTTCCAGGATATGCGCCATGCAAGCAACGGCAGGCCCGACACCGTGTCGCATATTGCTCAGGGCGTCGAGTCAACCCGTGCCGCGACCGAAGTCTTCAAACGCCTGCTCAATCTGGTGGCGCAACACGGCGATGTGTTCCTGCCCGAAGTCACTGCGGTGTGGGAGGCGATTGAGCAGCGCCTGCGTGCGGACGTGTTGTTGGTACAGGAGGTGGCGCGGTGTCTGCTCGACGCTGGCAAGACGGAACTTGCGCAGGACTGCCTGACATACTTCTGCAGGACCGAACTGTTGGCCGCGTTGCAGTTGGCGGAAGATCTGGTGCGTGGGCTGGAAGCACGCACCCGCTCGCTGCATGGATTTCGCACGCAGGCTCAGCCATTGGGCGCAGCGCAAATCTGGTAGACGCTCCTTATTGTCGCGCCGGGCCTGGTTGTGCCGTCCGTCGTTGCACGCTCAAGTGGCACACCTGCCGACATAAAAGGCGCCGGAACGCCCCCGGGTCGTCGATCGCCGCAGCATCCGGTTCCCGCGGATCTTGCACCAGCGTGTGGCCACCGGCGTCCTGGCTGAAACCGGCGCCATAGATACGGGCGGCGCCATGCACCACCCCCGCTCCCAGCCCCAGTCGTGCTGGCAGTGCGGCTGCCATCTCGGGTGAGAGGCAGGCCACATGGGCCAAGCCGCGCACTGCCTCCGCCAAGCCATGCGGGTCCACCCCGTAGTGGTGCGTGCGAGTCTTGTTGGTGAGCGCTATCACCGGCAGAGTGCGCAGACCCGACAGGACATGCGCGCAAAAGCTGTCGAGTTGCGCCGACTGGTTGACCATGCGCGGCTCCCCGATCACGGCAACCCCGCCGTCGTCCAGATCCAGGGCCTCGACCCATGCGCCCAGCACCTTGGGGGGAGCTACCACCAGCGGCGTGTACCCGATATCGGAGCAGGCCGTCTGCAAAGTGACCAGGTCGGTACTGCCGGTGTCGGTCACGCTGGTCTCGGTCGTCCATGTGCGGCGGCCATTGCGCTCGCTGTGCGCTACCGACAGGCTCCATTTCGCGCCATCGCGGCTGGTGGAGACCAGCAGCGCCTGGCCAGGCAGGGCGCGTTCGATATGCAGCGCTTCGATCTCGTCGCTGCACGGCATCAGCCGGGGCCATTTGGCGGCCACCCAATGCCACACCAGCTGCTGCGCGCGGCGCCGGTTTTTCGGGGACCGGGCGTTGCTGGCAAGCCTGGCGTGGACGACCACTTGCATGCTGCTTGCGGCGAATGAGGTCATATGCGGTGTTTCCTTGTTGCGTCGGAGGCACGCAAGTTTCAGACCATACCACCAGCCGCGCGGTGTTGGCCTCGTGTGAAGTCCGGAACTGGCCTGCAAATGCCCCGTTCCTAACACTTTGGGCAGCCAAGGCTGCGGCGCTACCATGGCTGCATGGTTAAAGTCTTGGCTGTTGTCCGTCTGGTTTTGGCGCTGGCCGTCACGCCGGTTTTGCTGGGCGCGTGCAGCACGCTGGACGACACTGCGCAGGATATTCTTGCCTCACGCGCCAGCGCGGCTGGCGTGGTGGCAGGCCGATTGTTGCAGGGCAAGGCAATCTTCAACCGGCCGCGTGCCGGCAACATCCATCTGCACAGCTCAGATGCACCGTCGCTGGACTGTGCTGGCACGCTGACCATGACGGCGACCCACAGTGGCGTGGCCAACCTGTCCTGCAATGATGGCCAGACGGTGTTGGTGCCATTCCAGTTGCTCGGCCCCATGCGCGCCACCGGTCGTGGCAGGATGGGCGACGCCGTGTTTTCGCTTACCTACGGTCTGCCGCCGGACATGGCCGGCCCGTATCTCGGTGTACCGGCCGGGCGGCTAATGTCGCCTGCGGCGGAAACTGCCAAGCCGACTGTGGCCAAGGAGCAGGTTCCGCCGACCTGACAGGGCTACGGCGCTGGTCCTCGCATCGCGCAGCGCGTCCAGGTACACGCCAGCAACCCTGCGCAAACTGGTTCGCTGCCACCCGGGCCGGGTTTTGGCAGGTCAGCCAATGCGCGGTGTTGGTATAGCCGGTGGTGAAGCGCCGCTGGCTAACGTGCGTCGGCGGCACACCACCGACCAGAGTCGGGGCAGACGCTGGCCGGAGCCCCGTTCAACCAGACCTGCGGTTGTTGTATCTGCGACGCAGTCGACGGGTCGACATCGAACGTCACGCCAAGCAAGCGCGCAAGTCGGGCGTCTTCGATGGGAAGCTCCCAGGTCAGAAAGAGCTGGGTGCAATCGCGTCCGGGAGAGAAGTCGGCCACGTCGAAGCCGCCGCCGCCACGTTGAACTACTGCGTGTGGCTGACCGGTATCGAACAGCACCACAGTGCCGCGGCCCAGCGGGAACCGCTGGCCGGTTGCGGGAAAGTGCAGGTCCAGGCCCTTGTCCTCGCTCACAAACAGATTGCAGAAAGCGGCGCCGCCGTAATGCGCGCCATCGTGGTGGTAATGCGCGCCGCGGCACGCCATGAGGTTGGTGTCGCTGGCGCCAAGCACGCCATCACCGAGCCCGAGCGAACGCGTCCAGTCGGACACTGCCTGCACGCAAACCCGATAGTCCGGCCAGCGCGTGCGCGCCCGCGCCAGAGACAAACACTCGACCGCGCCAGGCTGCAGGTCCAGGCGCGATGGCGATATCTCGCGTTCGCAATCAACCGAAAGGCGGATCGGAAGCATTGGTACCTCAAGTCTGCCGGATAACACGGCATCGCCGACGCTGCGGCTGCGGCTGCGCAGGGTGTCGCCGCTGCAGAAGTAGGAAATCCGGCGGTCTGGCACTGCTTGCAAACCAGAAGCTGGCGCGGCTCGCTCAGTGCGACAAGGCGGCCCGCGACCCAGCCGGTTTCGCCCTACCCCTTGTTCGGATTGATCAAATACTTGGTCGCCGTCGCCTGTTTCCCGTAGATCGCAATTGCTTCCAGGCTGAGCGCGTCGGCCAGCGACACCTCGGCCGTGTAGCTGCTGGCAAAGGTGGTCTTGAGTTCGTCGACCACACGCAGGCGCAGCTTCTGGCCGGCCTCCGGGCCGATTTTTTGCAGGAACGGGAACAACAACCAGCCACCCATACCCCAGGTCATGCCGAAGTTGCGCACCAGTTCGGTCGGGCCGCGGTCCAGGCCACCATAGATATAGACCTGCTTGTGGACGGTGGAGCCGTAACGGCTGTATTCCTTGGCGGTCTTGTTGGCGGCCGCCTCCATGCAGCCCAGGATCTGCCCGGCCAGGCGGCCGCCGCCGATGGCGTCGAAGGCGATGGTGGCGCCGGTCTCGACCAGGGCCGCCGTCAGGTCGTCCAGGAAGGTGGGCGCACTCGAGTTGCAGATGTGTTTGGCACCCTGGGCGCGCAGCAGCTCCATCTGGTCCTGCTTGCGCACGATGTTCACCAGGGCTATGCCGTCCTTAAGGCAGATGCGGTTGAGCATCTGGCCCAGATTGGAGGCGCCCACCGTATGCAGCAGCGCCGTGTGGCCTTCCCGGCGCATCGTCTCGACCATGCCCTGCGCGGTCAGCGGGTTGACGAAACAGGATGCGCCTTCCGACGGCTTGGTGCCGTCCGGCAGGGCCAGGCACTGCGCCGCCTTGATGGTGCGGTACTGCGAATACATGGCGCCGCCGAGCAGCGCAACCGTCTTGCCCATGAGTGCCTGCGCCTGCGGCGACGGGCCGGCCTGCACCACGACGCCCGCGCCTTCGTTGCCCACCGGCATCGACTCATCCATGCGCCCGGCCATGCCTTTCATGAGTTTCTCCGGGACTTTCGCCGTAATGACCGGCCTGGCGGCGCTGCCAGACGCCTTGGCCGTGCTGAGGTCGGCAACGCCGAACAGCAAACCGAGGTCGGACGGGTTCATCGGCGCGGCTTCGACCCGCACCAGCACTTCGTCGGCCCCGGCCGCGCTGACTGGCACCTCGACCAGTGACAACTCGAGCTCGCCCGAGCTCTTGATGAGTGAACGCAATTGAAGGCCGGTGGTGGGAATCGCCATGGTGTGGGTCCAGTGTGGTCGTGGGAGAGGGGATGTGTTCAGGTCAACGCGCCGGTGTCAGGGTCAGGGTGCTGCGGGTGTTGGCCGCCACATCCTGGGCGGACAGCCATTGGCGCACATACTGGCCCTGGATAAAATGCTCGGCCTGGTCCTTGTAGTGTGCATCAAACCAGACGCCGCTTTGCCCGATCGGATTGATGCCCAGTGCTTGGCTGGCATCCGCAAAGTCGATCAGGCGCCGCGTCGAGGGCCCATAGGTAACTGCCCACGGAGCCGGGCCGATGCTCTGGCCC
>JAJAZK010000015.1 GCA_026785765.1 Rhodoferax sp.
CGCGGCTCGAGGACAAGCTCGGACAACACAGCAGTGACACGGCGCAACTCAATTTCGACAACTGCCGCATCCCGCATGAAAACCTGATCGGGCAGGAGGGTGAGGGATACCGCATTGCGCTGGGTGGCCTGGAGGGCGGGCGCATCGGGATCGCGGCGCAAAGTGTCGGCATGGCGCGCAGTGCGTTCGAGTGCGCGCTGGAGTACGCCCGGCAGCGCGAGAGTTTTGGCCAGACCATCATCCGCCACCAGGCGGTCGGTTTCCGGCTCGCCGAATGCGCCACCCAGCTCGAAGCAGCACGCCAGCTGATCTGGCATGCGGCCAGCCTGCGCGATGCCGGGCGCCCCTGCCTGACCGAAGCCGCCATGGCCAAACTGTTTGCCAGCGAGATGGCCGAGCGGGTCTGTTCGGTGGCATTGCAAACGCTGGGCGGATATGGCTATGTGTCAGACTTTCCGCTGGAGCGAATCTACCGGGACGTGCGTGTATGCCAGATCTACGAAGGCACCAGTGACGTGCAGAAGATACTCATACAACGCGCGCTGGCGTAATGCACCCGGACTGCGGACGACAGCAGCGCAGCATGTACCAACCATCAATGGGGAGATAAACCAGATGCCGATCACTACGAGCAGCCAACAATTGGTGGCCCAGGCCATGTCCGAAGTGCGCACCTACAGCGTGGCCGAGACGCGTGCCAGGCTGGGCGACAGCGCAGTGCAGATCGTCGACATTCGCGATCTGCGCGAGCTGGCCGAGGGCACCATCGTGGGTGCGTTCCACGCGCCGCGCGGCATGCTGGAGTTCTGGGTCGACCCGGCCTCGCCGTATCACAAGCCGCTGTTTGCCGACGAGTCCAGAGAGTTCATCCTGTTTTGCGGTTTGGGTTGGCGCAGTGCGCTGGCGGCCAAGGCCTTGCAGGACATGGGCATGCGCAACGTGGCGCATATAGCTGGCGGCTGGACCGCATGGCTGCAAAACGACGCCCCGACCGAAACGCTGGAAGCGCAAAAGGCGCGCCGGGCCAAGGCTACGCCATGAGGTTTGACGCAGTCCTGTTCGACTGTGACGGCGTGCTGGTTGATTCGGAACCCATCACCAATGCTGTGTTGCGCGCAATGCTGGCCGAGCTCGGCTGGGAACTGACGCTAGCGCAGTGCATGGATTTGTTTGTCGGCAAGTCGTTGAAGGATGAAACCGCCTTGATCGCCCGGCATGCCCGGCGACCGGTGGCCCAGGATTGGCTGCTGGAGTTTCAGCAGCGGCGCAATACCGCCTTGCTGGCACAGTTGACGGCCATACCGAATATTCACGCTGCGGTGCGCGACATCCACGACAGCCTGAATGCCCGGATCGCCTGCGCCTCCGGGGCGGACCGCTACAAGGTCGAGATACAACTGCGCAAGGTCGGCTTGATGGACTACTTTGACGGCCGTATCTTCAGTGGATATGAAACACCCCGATCGAAGCCCTTTCCGGATGTGTACCTCGCCGCCGCGGCGGCCTTGCAGGCCAGCCCGCAGCGCTGCGCGGTGGTGGAAGACACGGTGATCGGGGTGACGGCCGGTGTTGCCGCGGGTGCCTATGTGTTTGCGTATGCGCCGGCCGGCAACGCAGAGCCCTTGCGCCAGGCCGGTGCATCCATAGTGTTTGCCGACATGGCCGAATTGCCTGCGCTGATGAAATAGGGCCTGTCAACGCTACTGGAGGACCTACGTGCCCGTGCTCGAAACCAAACTCAATTCCCGCTCGGCGGAGTTCCAGGCCAATGCCGACGCCATGCGTGGCGTCGTTGCCGACCTGCATGCGCAGATCAGCAAGGCCCAGGCCGGTGGCGGCGATGCGGCGCGCGCCAAACACGCCGGGCGCGGCAAGTTGCTGCCGCGTGACCGGGTCGCGATGTTGCTCGACCCGGGCACGCCGTTCCTGGAACTCAGCCCGCTGGCAGCCCTGGGTCTGTACCCGGACCGCGACGGCAGCGACAGCGCGCCCTGCGCTGGCCTGATCGCCGGTGTGGGCCGGGTCAACGGGGTGGACTGTATGGTGGTTTGCAACGACGCCACCGTCAAGGGCGGCACCTATTACCCGCTGACGGTCAAGAAACACCTGCGGGCCCAGGAGATCGCGCAGCAGAACCGCCTGCCGTGTATCTATCTGGTCGATTCGGGCGGCGCCAACCTGCCTAACCAGGACGAAGTTTTTCCGGACCGTGACCACTTTGGGCGGATTTTTTACAACCAGGCCAACATGAGTGCGCAGGGCATCGCGCAGATTGCGGTGGTCATGGGCAGTTGCACGGCCGGCGGCGCCTATGTGCCGGCGATGAGCGATGAGAGCATCATCGTGCGCAACCAGGGCACGATATTTCTCGGTGGCCCGCCGCTGGTAAAGGCCGCCACCGGGGAGGTGGTGACGGCGGAAGACCTGGGCGGTGGTGACGTGCACACCCGGCTCTCGGGTGTGGCCGACCACCTGGCAGAGAACGACCTGCATGCGCTGGCGCTGGCGCGCAACGTGGTCAAGAACCTCAATTGGGCCAAACCGGGCGCCCCTGGCCATGTTGCGCCGCGCGCGCCGCTGCTGGACGCGCAGGAACTGTACGGCGTCATCCCGGTGGATACGCGCAAGCCTTTTGACGTGCGCGAGATCATCGCGCGCATCGTGGATGGCTCCGAGTTCGACGAGTTCAAGGCGCGTTACGGCAGCACCCTGGTGTGCGGCTTTGCGCATATCGAGGGCATGCCGGTGGGCATCATTGCCAACAACGGCATTCTGTTCAGCGAGTCGGCGCTCAAGGGCGCACACTTTATCGAGCTGTGTTGCCAGCGCAAAGTGCCGCTGGTGTTTTTGCAGAACATCACCGGCTTCATGGTCGGCCGCAAATACGAGAACGAAGGCATCGCACGCAATGGCGCCAAGATGGTGACCGCGGTGGCGACGGCGGCGGTGCCCAAGTTCACGGTCATCATCGGTGGCAGTTTTGGGGCCGGCAACTACGGCATGTGCGGGCGCGCCTATTCACCGCGGTTCTTGTGGATGTGGCCGAACGCGCGCATATCGGTGATGGGGGGCGACCAGGCGGCGGCCGTGCTGGCCACGGTGCGGCGCGATGGCATCGAGGGCCGTGGCGGCAACTGGAGTCTGGAGGAGGAAGAAGCCTTCAAAGCCCCGATTCGCCGCCAGTACGAGGAGCAGGGCCATCCCTATTTCGCCACGGCACGCCTGTGGGACGACGGCGTCATTGATCCGGCCGACACGCGGCGTGTCCTGGCGCTCGGTTTGAGCGCGGCTGGCAACGCACCGATACCCGACACGAAGTTCGGCGTGTTCCGGATGTAGCCATGGGTTTGCGCAAAGCCCTCTCGCTGCTGGCCGTCCTGGTCCCGACCGTGGCGTGTTCCGCGCCATCCGGCCTGGAGGTCGAGATCGACAGCCTGGACGCTGGTGTGCATTTGCCAGGGTATTGGTTTCCAGCCAACGGCGTGGCGGGCGCAGCGGTGCTCGCGCTGCACGGTTGCGGCGGCCTGCAGGTCCGCCAGGGTCGGCTCGGCGCAGGGCAGTTGCGTTATGTTCAGATGCTCAACGATGCCGGCATCGGCGTACTGTTCACCGAGAGTTTCCTGCCGCGCGGCGAGAAGTCGATCTGCAGCCAGCTGCCCTCCAGCCGCGCCATCACAGCAGAACAGCGTCGACTCGATGTATACGGCGCGCTGGCGTGGCGGGCGCGCCAGCCCGGGGTGGAGCCGGGTCGCCTGGGCGTACTGGGCTGGTCGCACGGCGGCCAGACCGTCCTGGCCAGCGCCGACCGTTCCCGCGCGGTGGTGGCGCAAGCCGCAGTCAAGCCTGCGGCGCTGGTGGCCTTTTATCCGGGCTGCAGCAGCATCGACAAGTCGGCCACCTTTGCGCCCGTGGCGCCGCTGCTGGTGATGAGCGGCGCACTGGACGACTGGACTCCGGCCGCACCGTGCCGACGCGCCATGGCGCGCTTGGGCGCACGCAGCGGCGCGCCGACGGTCGAGTATGTCGAGTACGCCGGAAGCTTTCACGGGTTCGACAGTGCCCTGCCGCCCAAGGTGCGCGGTGACGTGGGTGGCACCAAGTCCGGCAAAGCGACTGTTGGCGGCAATCCACTGGCACGCGAACAGTCGGCGCAGGCCATGCTGCAGTTTTTCACCACCCATCTGCTGCACTGAGCAGCCCTGCTGCGTACCCACCATGCCGTCACGAACCACGCGTTCCCTTCCTCTGCGGTTGGCACTGGTATGCCTGGTCGCCTGGTGCGGGGCGGCAGCCGTCCACGCGCAGCAGCCTGCGGTCGAGGTACTGGCGCGCGACCTGCGCGAACAGGTGGTACGCATTCCAGTGACAGTCCAGGACATGTACGGGCGCGAGGAAACGCGCCAACTGCCAATCACCATCTTTCGCCCGCCTGGAGAAGGCCGACATCCACTACTGGTTTTTAACCATGGGCGTTCGGCGAGCAAACGCGCCGAGCAGGACCGGTATCGGCCCGAACATGCGGCCAGGTATTTTGTGGCCAAGGGATTTGTGGTCATGGCTCCGACCCGCATCGGTTACTGGGAGACCTATGGAGACTTTGACCCGGAGCACAGCGGTTCGTGTGGCAGCCCGCGTCCGCAGCCAATGGCGCGCGCGGCCAGTGAACAGGTTATCGCCACCGCGCTGTACGCCGGGACCCTGCCCTATGTCGATGGATCACGCTGGCTGGTGGCTGGAACATCGGTTGGCGGGGTGACGAGCATCGCGACCGTGGGACGCAGTCCAGCCGGTTTGCTGGGCGGTATCAATTTTTCAGGGGGTGCGGGTGGCGATCCGGAAACTCGGCCGGGCCGCCCTTGTGCGCCGGAGGTCTGGTCCCGCTACTGGGCCGGTCTGGCAAAGACTGCGAGTGCGCCGATGCTGTGGCTGTATTGGAAAAATGATAAGTATTGGGGTGCGGAGCATCCCAAGGCGTGGCATCAGGCATGGACATCGGGCGGCGGTCGCGCCGAGTTCAGCCAACTCGATGCCATTGGAGAAGACGGGCATTCGGGTTTGTCGATCGACATGCAGAACTGGTTGCCGCAGGTGGATCGGTTTCTTGCCTCGCTGGGTTTTACCCAGGACGCGGTCGTAGCAAAGCCAGCGGTCAGTGGGTTTGCGGAGCTTGCCGATGCCGAGAAAGTGCCGGTGAATGCCGCCACCCGGGCTGGCGCTTACCTACGTTTTCTGGAAGCCAGGTCACCGCGCGCCTTTGCTGTGGGGGAGCGTGGAGCCTGGGGCTGGGCGACTGGTGACTATGCCCATGGCCGGGCGCTCGGCAATTGCCAGCGCGGCGGACAGAACTGCAAACTCTATGCGGTGGACGACGCGGTCGTCTGGCGCAGCAACTGA
This sequence comes from Rhodoferax sp., assembly GCA_026785765.1. Lineage (GTDB taxonomy): Bacteria > Pseudomonadota > Gammaproteobacteria > Burkholderiales > Burkholderiaceae_C > CAISIP01. Next base: position 5,395 of record JAJAZK010000015.1, read on the forward strand.
TCTGCCAGCCCATGGATGCTCTGCTAAACGTCTGGAACAGCCTGTTCGGCACTGCTGTGGCGGCGCTGGCCGGTGGAAGCAAGGGCATGGACATGCCGGCCCTGCTGGCGCTGGCTGCGGCGCTGGGTTGGGCCAGCGGACTGCGTCTGTATGCGGTGTTGTTCATGGCCGGTTTTGCCGGCTTGGCTGGCTGGATCGAACTGCCGCAAGGACTCAAGCTGTTGCAACACCCGGCCATGCTGTTTGCCAGTGGCGCGATGTTGTTCGTGGAGTTCTTTGCCGACAAGATTCCCGGGCTGGACAGCCTGTGGGATATGGTGCATTCGGTGATCCGCGTGCCGGGTGGCGCGTTGCTGGCGGCGGGTGTGTTCGGAGCCGACAACGCCACGATGGCTGCAGTGGCGGCCCTGCTCGGTGGCACGCTGGCTGCCACCTCCTTCGTCGGTAAGGCCACCACCCGTGCGGCGGTGAACACCTCACCGGAACCGTTCTCGAACATTGCCGTCAGTCTGTTGGAAGATGGCCTGGTGGTGGGCGCCCTCTGGCTGGCCACGCAGCATCCCCTTATTTTTGGTATCGCGCTGCTCATCGTTCTGGTACTCACGCTGTTGCTGATCATCACGCTGTTCAAATTCCTGCAAGCCGTCCTGCGACGCATTGCCACCTGGCTCCAGCCGACACCCGCCCACTGAGGACTTTGCATGTTTAACAAGATCCTGATCGCAAACAGGGGCGAGATAGCTTGCCGGGTGGCGGCAACGGCCGCGCGCATGGGTATCCGCACGGTGGCGGTGTATTCGGATGCCGACGCCAGCGCCAAACATGTGGCGGCGTGTGACGAGGCGGTGCATATCGGTGGCAATGCGCCAAAGGACAGTTACCTGCGCTGGGAGCGCATCCTGGAGGCGGCGCGGGCCACGGGTGCCCAGGCAGTTCACCCGGGTTATGGTTTCCTGAGCGAGAACGAGGCGTTTGCGCAGGCCTGTGCCGACGCTGGGGTGGTGTTCATCGGCCCGCCACCGGCGGCAATCAAGGCCATGGGCCTGAAGGCCGAGTCCAAACGCCTGATGGCGCAAGCCGGTGTTCCACTGGTTCCCGGTTACCACGCGCAAGACCAGGACCCGGCCCTGCTGCTCACCGAGGCCGACCGCATCGGTTACCCGGTCCTGATCAAGGCCAGTGCAGGCGGCGGCGGCAAGGGCATGCGGGTGGTGGAGGCAGCGCAGGATTTTGCTGCCGCATTGGCTTCCTGCAAGCGCGAAGCGATCAACAGCTTTGGCGACGATGCGGTGCTGATCGAAAAATACGTGCAGCGGCCACGCCACATCGAGATCCAGGTGTTTGGTGATACCCAGGGCAATTTTGTCTACCTGTTCGAGCGCGATTGTTCGGTGCAGCGGCGCCACCAGAAGGTGCTGGAAGAAGCGCCCGCACCAGGCCTGGCGCCGTCCATGCGTGCGGAAATGGGTGCTGCGGCGGTCGCCGCCGCGCGCGCCGTCCAGTATGTGGGCGCGGGCACGGTGGAGTTCATCGTGGAGCAGCGGCCAGATTGCAGCATGCAGTTTTTCTTCATGGAGATGAACACCCGCCTCCAGGTGGAACACCCGGTGACCGAAGCCATCACCGGCCTTGATCTGGTCGAATGGCAGTTGCGCGTCGCCGATGGTGAAGCGCTGCCACTGCGCCAGGAGCAATTGCGTATCACCGGACACGCCATCGAAGCACGTATCTGCGCCGAGAACCCGGACAAGAACTTCCTGCCGGCCACGGGTCGCCTGTCGGTGTACCGCAAACCGGTGGCCAGCGCGTTCGAGCGCAATACCCATGCAGACCGGGTGCGTATCGACGACGGCGTGGAAGAGGGTGATGCAATTTCGCCGTATTACGACTCGATGGTTGCCAAGCTGATCGTGCACGGGGACGACCGGGCGCAGGCGCTGGCCCGGCTCGACGACGCGCTGGCGCGCATGCACATCGTCGGTCTCAATACGAACGTGCAGTTCCTGCGCTATGTGCTGCGCAGCCCCTCGTTTGCCCAGGCCCGGCTCGATACCGCGTTGATCGTGCGCGAGCAAGCAGTGTTGTTCCAGCAGGAGCCCATCGGCCTGGCGCTGGCGGCGGCGGCCGCTGTGGCACAAACCCTGCTGGATGAGCGCGCACTGGCCGGGGCCGACCCGTTCAGCCGACGCGATGGCTGGCGCGCCTACGGGTTGGCGGTACGCCGTTTCGGCTTCGAGTTTGCCGGCACGCCGACCCAGGCGCAACTGACCTACCTGCGCGATGGCAGCTTGCAGCTGGAGGTCGCCGGCCAAACCGGGCCGCTGGTTTTTGAGCCCTCCGGCAGCGGTATTGCCCTGCAATTCGGCGGGTTGCGCCACACCGTGTTTGTCTACCGCCAGGGTGAATGGGCACATGTGTTTGCGCCGCACGGCGCCACGCGCATCCTTGCCATTGATTTGCTGGCGCATGCGGGTGATCAGCAGGCGGAAGGCGGCCGCCTGACGGCACCGATGCCGGGCAAGGTGTTGTCGTTTGCCGTCAAGGCGGGCGACAAGGTCAGCAAAGGGCAGGCGCTGGCGGTGATGGAAGCCATGAAGATGGAACACACCATCGCCGCGCCGGCCGATGGCGTGGTCTCGGAGCTGCTGTTCGCGCCCGGAGACCAGGTCTTTGAGGGCGCCGAGTTGCTCCGGCTCGCCGGTTGACGATGCGGGTTTGCCTGTGTTACCCGGATGCCGACCCAGCGCCCTGGCTGTCGGCGCTACGTCTGCACCTGCCCGGCGCGGTGATCGAGTCCTGGCAGCCCGGCGCGGCGATGGCGGATTACGCGGTGGCATGGGCACCGCCGCAACAGTTCATCGACGAACAAACGCGGCTCAAGGCGCTGTTTAATATTGGCGCCGGGGTTGACCGCCTGCTGCAGTTGCGTCTGCCCGCGCAGCTGCGCGTGGTGTGCCTGGACGACGCCGGCATGGCGGTGCAAATGGCAGAGTATGTCTGCCACGCGGTACTGCGCCACTTTCGCGAATTCGCGGCCTACGAAGCGCAGGCCCGCCTGGGCCAATGGCAGCAGCGGGCGCCGCGCGCGCGCGCAGATTTCACGGTGGGCATCATGGGCCTGGGCGTGCTCGGCACGCGGGTGGCGCAGGCGCTGCGGGTGTTCGAATACCCCCTGCTTGGCTGGAGCCGCAGTGCGCGCCAGCTCGACGGCGTGGCCTGTTTTGCCGGCGCGTCGGCGTTGCCGCAGTTTCTCGCCGCCTGCCAGGTGCTGGTGTGCCTGTTGCCGCTCACGCCCGACACGCAGGACTTGCTGGGCCGGGCCCGCCTGGAGCAATTGCCGCGCGGCGCCTACCTGGTAAATGTGGCGCGCGGCGCCCTGGTGGTGGAAGACGATCTGTTGGCCCTGCTGGGCAGTGGTCATCTGGCTGGTGCGACACTGGATGTGTTTCGCAGCGAACCGCTGTCGGCGGCGCATCCGCTATGGCGCCACCCGGCAGTGCAGGTGACGCCGCATATTTCGGCACAAACGCTGGAGGCGCAAAGCATCCTGCAGATCGCTGGCAAGATACTGGCCCTGGAGCGCGGTGCAGCAGTGGCCGGGGTGGTGGACCTGGCGCGTGGTTACTGATGCCTGTTGCGTAAACTGAAGAGGAGTTGTTCCCATGTCGCTGCCCACCCGGGTCAAGCTGGTCGATGTCGGTCCGCGCGACGGCTTGCAGAACGAAAAGCAGACGGTCCCGGCCGCCATCAAGATCGAACTGGTGCAGCGCCTGCAGGAGGCCGGTATGCGCGAGATCGAGGTCACCAGTTTCGTCAGCCCCAAGTGGGTTCCGCAGATGGCCGACAACCGCGAGGTGATGGCCGGCATCGTGCGCAGGCCGGGCGTGCGGTATTCGGTGCTGATACCGAATCTGCAGGGTTTCGAGGCGGCGGTTGCGGCGCCACGCGCGCAGTGGCCAGACGAGATCGTGGTGTTCGCGGCGGCCAGCGAGTCGTTCAGCCAGCGCAACATCAATTGTTCGATCGCCCAGAGCATGGAGCGTTTCCGGCCCGTGGTGCAGGCCGCACGCGACAAGGGCATTTACGTGCGCGGCGCCATGTCCTGCGTGGTGGGCTGTCCGATCGAGGGCGAGGTGGCGCCGCGCCAGGTGGCACAACTGGCCGCCCTGATGAAGGACATCGGTGTACAGCATGTCGGTGTCGCCGATACCATTGGTGTGGGCACGCCGACCAAAGTGCAGCGCGCGCTGGAGGCGACCCTGCAGCACTATGGCATCAACGATGTGTCCGGACATTTCCACGACACCTACGGGCAGGCGCTGGCGAACACCCTGGCCAGTATGGAAATGGGGGTGTGGCAGTTCGACGCATCGGTGGCCGGCCTGGGCGGCTGCCCCTTTGCCAAAGGCGCGACCGGCAACGTGGCCACCGAAGACGTGGTTTATATGTTGCATGGCATGGGCATAGAGACCGGAATCGATCTGGACAAACTGATCGATGCCGGCATGTTCATCAGCGACTGCCTGCAGCGCAAGACTGGCTCGCGGGCAGCGACAGCCGTGCTGAGCAAACGTGGCTGACATCACGCAACTGCCAGAGTCTGCACGGCGCGTGGCGGCCTGGCTGGCTGACCACGGCCATGGGCAGGCGCCACGCATGCTCGACGCCGCCGCGCGCACGGCGCAGCAGGCGGCGGACCAGTTAGGCGTGGCGCTGGGGCAAATTGCCAAGAGCATTATTTTTCGGCGCAGCAGTGACGGGGTAGCAGTGCTGGTCATCACCTCGGGGGATCGGCGTGTCGACGAGTCCCGGGTGGCAGCGCTGGTCTGCGCGGCAGATGACCGGCTGGGCCGGGCCGACGCGGCCTTCGTCAAGGCCACCACCGGGTTCAGCATTGGGGGTGTGGCGCCAGTGGCGCATGTTTCTGCCTGTGTGACCGTGATCGACCGCGAGCTGTTTCGTTTTGCCGACATCTGGGCGGCCGCGGGCCACCCGCACGCGGTGTTTCGACTGACCCCGGCCGATCTGGTGCGGCTGACCGGGGCCCCGGTTGCCGATGTGGTCGAACTGGTTCCAACGCCATCATGACGCCGCAGCAAACCCTGGCGGCGCTGGCCATGCTGGCACAGGACCCGGCTGCGCCGGTGCCCTCTCCCTGCATCTCGGTCTGCCGCATGGACGACCGCAACGGCCTGTGCAGCGGCTGTTACCGCAGCATCGACGAAATCATCGCCTGGAGCCGCTTGTCTGACGGCGCCAAACGGGCGGTCTGGCGATCCATTTCTGTGCGCGCCGGTGCCGCTGCATCCAGCGTCAGCCCGACCCCATGAAACACCTCACTTTTTATTTCGACGTCATTTCGCCGTTCGCCTGGCTCGCCTTTGACCAGTTGCCAGACGCGCTGCAGGGCCTGAGTTACAGCGTCGCCTACAAGCCGGTATTGTTTGGCGCGGTGTTGGGACACCACGGCCAGCTTGGCCCAGCCGAGATTGCGCCCAAGCGCGACTGGACTTATCGCCAGGTGTTGTGGCTGGCCCATAGCCACGGGGTGGAGTTGCAGCTACCGGCCAGCCACCCTTTCAATCCGTTGGGTCTGTTGCGTCTGGCGGTGGCCTGCAGCCCGACCGGGCTGCCGAACCGGTATGTGACGGAGCAGCTTTTTCGCCATGTCTGGTGCAGCGCCGGCGCCGACGCTGCGGATGCGCAGCGCCTGCAGGCCTTGACGCAGTCGCTGGCACCCGTGCGCGATCCAGCGAGCGACAGTGTCAAGGCGGACCTGAAGAAACACACCGACGAGGCAATTGCGCTGGGCGTGTTTGGCGTGCCGACGCTGGAAGTCGATGGCCGGTTGTTCTGGGGTTTTGACGCCTTGCCGATGCTGCGCTCCTACCTGCAAGGCGACGCCTGGTTTGCCTCTGGTGGCGCCTGGGACACCGCAGCGAAGGTGCCGACCGGCGTTCGGCGCAATAGAACCTGAACCTGTCGACGTTTTACAGGCGGCGGGGGGCAACGGATGTGTTGGTAGCGGGGTCCCGGGTTATTGGCCTACTGGCCGCACCATGAGCGAAGCACGCCGCGCCGCGCTCCCGGCGCGCGCCGCGCAACTGGGTTTTCCGGGCGCGCCGAAAGCGCTGTACCCCAAGCTGCTGCATCCACACCCTCGTCGGCGCCTTCAAGATACGCGGCGGCCGGCTTCAAGTCCGACCTGTCCAATCCAATCCAATCCAGGGCAGGTGATGGAGCGTGGCTTGTGGCGGAACTTCCGCCATCCCAGCTACTTTGGTGGGTTTTTTGTGTGGTGGGGGTTCGATCGGGTCGCGCTATCGGCACAAGGTTGGTGAGCCATCGCGTCGATCCTGGACCCGCGTGCGCCTGGCACACGCTGCGGTTGGCTCGCAGCGCTGTAGGCCTGTGATTTTCCTGCGGCCGTGTCTACAATGTATAAACACCTTGGAG
>JAJAZK010000016.1 GCA_026785765.1 Rhodoferax sp.
GGAGGTGTGCCCGAGTTGCTCGACGGCATCGAGATCGTGCTGGTCGCCGTCGGGCTGTTTGCCGTGGGCGAATCCCTGTACGCCGTGTTGTACGAAGGTGGCACACGCGAAACCCGGAACAAGCTCAGCGCAGTACACATGACCAAGGCGGACTGGCGCCGCTCCTGGCCGGCCTGGTTGCGTGGTACCTTCATCGGGTTTCCGTTTGGCACGATTCCGGCCGGTGGCAGCGAGATCCCGACCTTTCTGAGCTACGCCACCGAAAAAAAACTCGCCAATGACCAGTCGGAGTTCGGCACCAAAGGCGCCATCGAGGGAGTCGCTGGCCCGGAGGCGGCCAACAACGCCGCGATTACCGCCACCCTGATACCGCTACTGACACTGGGAATCCCCACCTCCAACACGGCTGCGATTCTGCTCGGCGCCTTTCAGAACTATGGCATTCAGCCCGGCCCGCAACTCTTCACCACTTCTGCCGCCCTGGTCTGGGCGCTGATCGCTTCGCTTTACATCGGCAATGTGATGTTGTTGATCTTGAATCTGCCCATGGTCGGTCTGTGGGTCAAGCTGCTGAAAATTCCCAAACCCCATCTGTACGCGGGCATCCTGATTTTTGCCACGGTTGGGGTGTACGGGATGCGCCAGAGCGCCTTCGACCTGGTGTTGCTGTACGCAATCGGTCTGGTGGGTGTGGTGATGCGCCGTTTCGACTTTCCCACGGCGCCGGTGGTGGTCGGCATGATCCTTGGTCCGCTGGCAGAGGCGCAGTTGCGTAACGCGTTATCGATCGGCGAGGGCCGATGGGGCATCTTCCTGGAACGGCCGATGTCGGCCACGCTACTGGCGGTGGTGGTGGCGATTCTGGTCTTGCCGCGCCTGATCAAGCGCATTCGCAAAGGTTGAATCCAGCCAGCTCATTGCAAAGTGTAACCAATACGTCCTTTTACTACTACACAGTACAAGGAATTACTATTTCGTTTAAATTCCGGTTTGCCACATTTTTGGCTCAGTCGCGCGTTGGCGCACATTTATTGGAGTTCTTCATGAAAAAAACCCTGGTTGCTTCCATCCTCGCGCTCGGCCTGGCTTTCTCGGCCCACGCCAAGGACATCGTTGACACGGCTGTTGGAGCTGGCAATTTCGGCACTCTGGCCACCGCACTGAAGGCGGCCGGCCTGGTTGACACGCTCAAGGGCAAGGGTCCGTTCACCGTGTTTGCCCCAACCGACGCCGCATTTGCCAAGATTCCAAAGGCTGATCTGGACGCCCTGCTCAAGGACAAGGCCAAGCTGACCGCTGTCCTGACCTACCACGTCGTCCCCGGTAAGGTGATGGCCGCCGACGTCAAGGCCGGCAAGGTCAAGACTGTCCAAGGTTCAGAGATCACCATCGCCACCATGGGTGGTGTGACGGTCGACGGTGCCAAGGTCACGGCGACCGACGTCGTTGCCAGCAACGGTGTAATTCACGTCATCGACACGGTGATCATGCCCAAGTAATTGAAGTGGTGGCAGGTCAAAGCCGGACGACCGGCCTTGCCTTGTCGAACCCGGGCGGGCGGCGCGGTACGATGCGCGCATGCCCGATGTGCCTGCCATGCCCCGTCCTGTGCCCGGCGCAGAATCGGGCGCACTGCCGCTTGATGCCCAAGGCATCCTGGAACTGGCAGCACGTTCCATGTTCCAGTTGTTCTCCAGCATCAGCCAGGGAATGTTCCTGGTCGACCGCAGCGGTCGTATTGTCTGGGTAAACGAAGGCTACCAGCGGTTTCTTCCGGCGCTGGGTTTTTCGTCTGTGGACCAGTTTGTTGGTCACATGGTCGAGGACGTAATCCCCAACACCCAAATGCGCCGTGTGCTGGAGACCGGTGAGCCCTACCTGATCGATTTGCTGACCAACCGCGCTGGAACTTTCGTGGTTAGCCGCATACCACTGCGCGACGAAGCCGAAGCCGTGATTGGTGCTATCGGCATCGTCTTGTTTGACCATCCTGAGACGACTTTGGCGCCGCTTATCAGCAAGTTCGCTCTGATGCAGCGTGACCTGGACGACGCGCGTCGCGAACTGGCTGCGCAGCGGCTGATCCAGGGTCATGGCAAGGGCCTTGGATTGCGCCATGCCAAGCACACCTTTGCCAGTTTTATTGGCACCAGTGCAGCTGCTGTGGAGGTCAAGCGCCAGGCGCGGCGAGCCGCGCAGTCCAACAGCACGGTGTTGTTGCTCGGCGAGACTGGCACCGGCAAGGAGTTGCTGGCGCATGCGATCCATGCGGCTTCCGCGCGTGCGGGCGGGCCGTTGGTGAGCGTGAATATTGCCGCCGTGCCGGACACCCTGCTCGAGGCAGAGTTTTTCGGTGTTGCGCCCGGTGCCTATACCGGCGCCGAGCGAAAGGGGCGCGATGGCCGGTTCAAGCTGGCCGACGGCGGTACCTTGTTCCTCGACGAAATTGGCGACATGCCACTGGGCTTACAGGCGAAACTGTTGCGCGCCCTGCAGGAGGGCGAGATCGAGCCGCTGGGGTCGAACACGGTAGTGCCTTTTGACGCGCGGGTGATTGCCGCCACTTCGCGCGACTTGCAGGCGTGCTTGCGCGACGGCCGTTTTCGTGAGGACTTGTATTACCGGCTCAACGTGTTACCGATCCGGGTGCCACCGCTGCGTGAGCGCCGCAGCGATATTCCGGCCCTGGTCGAGGCATTGGGAGACGACATCGCATTGCGCAACGGCGTGCCGTTGCCGGAGATCAGTGCGGACGCTCTCGATGTATTGTGTGCGCAGCCATGGCGCGGCAATATCCGCGAGTTGCGCAACGTTCTGGAGCAAACCACCATGCGCAGCGATACGCAGCGTATTGGTGTCGCCGAACTGCAGCAGGTTCTGCGCGAGGCCGGTATTGCCCCGGCGGCGGTACCGCCGCGGCTACGGTACCCGACCCCTGACTCTTCGGTAGCTATCCCCGCGGTCGAGCCGACGCTGCGCCCATTGGCCGAGCAGGTCGCGCAGGTCGAACAGCAGGCGATCGACGCTGCCTTGCGAGCCACTGGTGGGAACAAGCAGAAGGCGGCGCGACTGCTTGGAATATCCCGCGCGACTCTGTACTCCCGAATGGGAGTCAGTGTATAAAAATCAGTCAGATGGACAAAACTTAGGCATTCGACTGTTTTCGTGTTGGACACTTTCGTCGGTATGGCCGAAAAAGTCCTTTGCAATCAATCATTTGGGTCGCGGCACGGTACGTGCATAGTTAAGGTAGCAATTCACCGATTACACAAGGAGACATCCATGCACCGTCGTACCCTGGTCGCACTGGCAATACTCGCCGCCACTGTTGTTGCCACTTCTGGCGCCCTGGCACAGGCCAAGGAGATCCGCATTGCCCTGATCGCGCAGAAGACCGGGCCGCTGGAGGCGTATGCCAAACAAACCATCGTTGGTTTTTACATGGGGCTGGACTATGCCACCGGCGGCACCTTGCAGGTGGCCGGCAAGAAACTGGTGGTAATCGAGAAGGATGACCAGGCCAAACCCGACGTAGGCAAGAGCCTGCTGGCCGCTGCCTATGCCGATGACAAGGTGGACATAGCTGTGGGCACCACCGGCTCGCCAGTGGCGCTGGCGATGTTGCCAGTCGCTGAAGAGTACAAGAAGATCCTGATCGTCGAGCCAGCGGTCGCGGACTCGATCACCGGCGACAAGTGGAACAAGTACATCTTCCGGACCGGCCGCAACAGTTCGCAGGACAACGCCGCCAATGCGGCCGTGATGGACGTTCCGGGCAATGTGATCGCCATCCTGGCGAACGACAACGCGTTTGGGCGCGATGGCGTCAAGGCGCAAAAGGAATTCACCAAGAAAGCCAGGATCGTGCACGAGGAATACCTGCCGGTCGGCACCGCCGACTTCACGGCCGGCCTGCAGCGCATCGTCGACAAACTCAAGGACCAGCCGGGTCGCAAGTTCATCTCGGTGGCGTGGTCGGGCGCACCGTCGCCCTTTGGCAAGATCGCCGACCTGGACTTGAAGAAGCGCTTCGGGATCGAACTGGCAACCGGTGGCAATATCCTGCCGGTTATGGTTTCCTACAAGCAGTTCGAGGGCATGGAAGGGGCGCTGTACTACTACTTCGGCATCCCCAAGAACCCGGTGAACGAGGCGCTGGTTGCGCAGCACTACAAGCAGTTCAAAACGCCGCCTGACTTTTTCACGGCCGGTGGTTTCAGCGCGGCGATGGCGGTCGTGACCGCCTTGAAGAAGACCAACGGCGACACCAACACCGACAAGCTCATCAGCGCCATGGAAGGAATGAGTTTCGACACGCCCAAAGGCAAGATGACTTTTCGCAAGGAAGACCACCAGGCGATGCAGAGCATGTACCACTTCAAGATCAAGAACGACCCGGCGTTTGCCTGGGGTGTGCCGGAGCTGGTGCGTGAGATCAAGGCCGAAGAGATGGACATCCCGATCCGCAACAAACGCTGATCCGGTGCCGGCTGGCCGGCCACCTGCCCGAACCCGCCCGTGTTGGCCAATCCGGGACCTCCCACCCATGCTTGAAACCAGGGATCTGAGCATTCGCTTTGGCGGGCATGTCGCCGTCAACGCGGTGAGCTGCGCGTTTGCGCCCGGCACTTTGACGGCCATCGTAGGCCCTAATGGCGCCGGCAAGACCACCTACTTCAACCTGATCTCGGGCCAGCTCAAGGCTGACAGCGGAACCGTGCTGCTTGGTGGACGCGACATCTCCAGTCTGGGCGTGTCGGCGCGTACCCACGCCGGGCTCGGGCGGGCGTTTCAGCTCACCAACCTGTTTCCCAATCTCAGCGTGCTGGAGAACGTGCGCTTGGCAGTGCAGGCGACGCGTTCGGGCGCTCACCGGCACGGCCTGAACCTGTGGAGCATCTGGAGCGACCACACGGACCTGACTCGGCGCGCCGAGGCGATCCTTGCCACAGTGGCGATGCTGGACAAACAACACGCCACGGTAGCGAGCCTGCCGCACGGCGACCAGCGCAAGCTCGAAGTCGCCTTGTTGATGGCACTGGAGGCCAGTGTGTTCATGTTCGATGAGCCCACGGCCGGTATGGGTGCAGACGAAGCGCCGGTGATCCTGCACCTGATCCGGGACCTGAAGAAAGACAAGACCAAGACAATTCTGCTGGTCGAACACAAAATGGACGTGGTGCGCGAACTGGCCGACCGCATTGTCGTCTTGCACAACGGTGCGCTGGTGGCCGATGGCGAACCGGCCACGGTCATCGCGTCGAAAGTGGTCCAGGAAGCTTACCTGGGTGCAAGTCCAACGGATGCCGTTACAGCAGACGCCGCCCCCGCCGAGTCCGGCCCAGCGGGGCGCGCGGGCAGGGCGAGCGCAGCATGAGCGCCGCCCGGCCGCCCGAAGGCGCTCAGCACCGCAGTGCGCAGCACGAAGGTACTCCAGTGAGCGCCGCCCGGCCGCCCGAAGGCGCTTTGCACCGCAGTGCGCAGCACGAAGGTAC
>JAJAZK010000017.1 GCA_026785765.1 Rhodoferax sp.
CCCGTGCATGTTTGGACGGCCAGCCCGAACTGGCGCGGGTTGACGCGCGCCAGCGCCGGGATGTAGTCTGCCACGCGGCCGGTACCGAATTGGGCCTGGATGTCCTGCTGGACGTCCTGGATGAGTTCTTCGAGCGGCGATGATGGTGGCATGCGTGGGTACTTCGTGTACGGTGAGAACGGGGACGACGAACAACCATGATCAACGCTGCACGCCGACCCTTGATCGTCATCGGGCACGGCGCCGTCGCGGCGCGCGATGCGGTGATCGCACTGGCGCAACGCATAGGCGCGGTGGTGGTGACCACTTTCAAAGGCAAGGGGCTGATCCCCGACACCCACCCAAACGCCGGTGCCGTGCTCGGGCGTTCGGGCACGCCGATTGCCAGCTGGTTCATGAACGAGGCCGATCCCATCATTGCGCTGGGTTCCCCGTTTGTCAACCGTACCGGGATCGAGCGCTCCAAACCCATTATCGAGGTCGACTTCGAGCGCATGCAACTGGTCCGTTTCCATCCGGTGGCGCTGCCGGTGTGGGGCGAGATCGCGGCCTTTTGCGCGGCCATTCAACCGCGCCTTGCGCGGTCGCTGTCCACGGCAGAGAAAAACGAACTGGCCTACCCGGTGCTGAGTGACTCGGCGCTCAGCGCGGCAAACGGCTTCGGTGTCGCTTCGAGATGCCGCAATCATTGATCGATCTGTATCGCGCCGGGGGCAACGACCTGTCTGTGCAGAACGGCAATGGGCTGTGGGTGCTGCCCTTGCCGGCGACCTACGTGATCGGCCGCGACGGACGATTAGCGTTCGCCCACATTGACGCCGACCACCGTGCGCGCGCGCAACCCGCAGACGTGCTCATGCAACTCGAGCAATTGGAATCCGACCAGACGCGCTGAGCGCCGTGCCGACCGATCTTTGCCCATCACGCGCACGGACTGGCTGAACCGATCCGGGCTGCGCAAGTGACATGGACAGCGGCATTGCGGCCGGTAATTCGGCTAAGCGACGGTCGCTGATGGGTCGAGGCCAGTTCGTCGCCTCAGTGATAGTCTTCCTCCAGCTGATGCCGCAGCGCTAAAACCACGACATTGGTCGGGTCGACAATCTCGAAGAGTGCGACATAACCCGAGTGTCCGAACGGGATGATGAGCTCGCGCAGAAATGGGCTCTGGCCGACTTTGCGACAAGTGAAGGGTGATGTCTTCAGGGTCGCAAAACCGGCACGAATGGCGGCAATGGCTTGCTCTGCCAATTCCAGATCGCCGTCGGCGCGCGCCAGCGCCCGCTCAAGGACGAAACCGAAGAGCCGATCCTGGTCGGTCCCGGCCTCACGGGTCAGGCGGACCCGAAAGCTCACCGCCGCACTGTCGATTTGCGTGCGCGGGAAGCGTCCAGTTTGCGCTGAAGCCCATCGACAAAGGCGTCAGCATCGACGTAGTCCCCGGTACGGCGCGCCACGTCCAGAGAGTGAAGTCCCCGGGCGATGAACTCGGCGTGGTTGCGTCGACGTAGCACGGTTGCACGGACCGCCGCCTCGACGAACTCGGAAACCGTTTCACCATCGCCAAGCAAGGACTCTACTTCGGCGCGCAACTCGTGCTCGACGCGGACAGAGGGAATGGTGGCAGTCTTCATGAAGCCAGTGTAGCGCATTTGCGCTGCACGTAGTTCTGTGCCTGCGAAGCCCAGCGTTACACCGGCGCCATGGTCCACCGCCCCAAGCCCGGGCCGCGCGCGTTTTTGCTCTTGCGGGATGCCCAAACACGGTCGTCGCAGGTAACATAGTCTGCATGAGAGGTCCGATCATCAGCTTGCTGGCCGCCGCGGCAATTGGGTTCGCATGCAGCTCCCACGCCAGCAGCCACAGCGCGGCGGAGTGTCGCGAGGGCGCAGACTTTATCCGCAATGCAGCCATGGCGCGCAACAATGGCCAGCCGAGAGAGGCGTTCCTGGAGCGTCTGCACGGCGATCTGGCCATGATCCGCAGCATGCCGCGAGCCTTGCGCTGGTTCGCCAGGGACAAGGCCGACGAGTTGTTGCTGATTGGCCATGTCGAGCGGGTATACGACGTTCCGGTCGATCCACGCTTGCATGAGGCGGCGTTTATGGCCGACTGCCGCAAGACGATTGAGACCATTCCAGCCGGGCAGACCATTTGAGCATTCGTCTGCGCAGCACCGACTGTTATGCAATACCTGACCTCTTTTGAATCTGGCAACGGCAACCAGACCACGACCTTGGCGCAATGTATCGCGTTCTACGAACAACTGGTGACCGATTTCCCGTCGGTGCTGCGGTTCTGGCGCATCGGTGGCTCCGATGGTGGTGTACCCATCCATGCCGGGGTGATAGCGGCTGACGCGGTGTTCGAACGCGAACGGCTGCGCGCGGCCGCGCGTTTGGTGTTCTTCAACAACAACGGCATCCACCCTGGCGAACCCGAGGGAATTGATGCCTGCATGGCGCTGGTACGCGACTTCGGCAACCGCAGCGCCTGGCGGCATTGGGGTCGACGGTGTTCCTGTTCATCCCGGTGTACAACGTTGACGGTTGCGTGAACCGCAACAACACGTCGCGGGTCAGCCAGGACGGGCCGGAGTCCTTCGGCTTTCGTGGCAACAGCCGCAACCTCGACCTGAACCGCGACTTCGTCAAGTGCGACACCCTGGAGGCGCAGGTATTCAACCGGTTCTTGAGCGAATTGGATCCGGACGTGACGGTCGACACGCATACCTCCAACGGCGCCGACTATCACTACACCATGACGCTGATCCATACCCAGCGCGACAAGCTGGGTGGCGAAGTGGGCGGTTTTCTGCGCGAAACCATGGTCCCAGCCATCTACGACGATATGGCGGCTCGCGGTTGGCCGACCAGCCCGTATGTGCACCCGGTGCGCGAGTCGCCTGACGACGGCATCCGCGACACACTGGAGACGCCGCGTTTTTCCACCGGGTATGCCGCCTTGCACCACACAATTGGCGTCATGCCCGAGACCCACATGCAGAAGCCCTTTGCCGAGCGTTATGCGTCGACGCGTGCACTGGTCGAGTCTGTGCTGGCCTTCAGC
>JAJAZK010000018.1 GCA_026785765.1 Rhodoferax sp.
CCGTCATTCAGAGTCGAAAGCTTTCTGCGGGGGGCGATCCAGCCACCAGTTACGTAGCCCGTTTGCTGCAGCATGGCCCGGATTCCTTCCTCAAGAAAATTGGCGAAGAGGCGACCGAGGTGGTAATGGCAGCGAAGGATCTCTCGCACGCACTCGCTACCGCACCCGCTGCGCCTGAACGGCGCGCGGCGCTGGTTGGCGAGGTGGCAGATTTGTGGTTTCACTGCATGGTGGCCCTGGCCCATTTCGGCATCCATCCGTCCGAGGTGGTAACTGAACTGGAACGCCGCGAAGGCTCCAGCGGAATCGAGAAGAAGGCGTTGCGCAAGGCACTGGCGCGCGAATCCGGTGCGATCAAATAGGGAGAAGCGAAATGAATGAGGTAATTGATGTGGTAACGGTTGACAGCGAAAAGGCGCAGGGGCTCAAGACCTTGGGCTGGGTCAGCTACGTGCTGCACCTGATCGTGGCTGCTGGCGCGGTCATTCCAGGCGCGCAGCCTGGGCTGGTCCTGCTACTGGTAGCACTGGTGCTGGACCTTGTGAAGAAGGACGATGCGGCGGGTACCTGGCAAGCCAGCCACTTTGCCTGGCGCATCCGTACGGTCATTCTGGCCGGGGTGCTGTACCTGGTGACGCTGCCGTTGTTCCTGTTGCTGGTGGTTCCGGGCATGATCGCCTGGATGCTGGTGTCGGTGTGGTTCCTGTACCGGATAGTGCGTGGCATGGTGGCAATGAACGCCAATAGGGCGGTTGGTGTCTGAGTTGGCGGTCATGGAGCATGACCCGAACTGCCTGTTCTGCAAGATCGTCCAGGGAGCAATCCCGTCGCGCAAGGTATACGAGGACGATCAGGTCTTTGCCTTTCACGACATCAACCCTTGGGCTCCGGTGCATTTCCTGCTGGTTCCCAAGCGCCACATTGTGTCCTTTGCCCATGTCGACGCGCAGCACGCGCCATTGCTTGGCCACCTGATGATGCTTGCGCCGAAATTGGCGTTGCAGGAGGGGTGCCGACCTTATCCCGAGGGAGGTTTTCGAATAGTGAGCAATACTGGGGCTGAGGGCGGGCAGGAGGTCCACCATCTGCATGTGCATGTCATGGGCGGCCCACGGCCCTGGCTGCGCGGTTGAGGTACGGGTTTTCGGGTGTCGCGGGTCGCCCGACTAAAATCGGGGCTATTGTTTAGGAGAGACGTATGGGTTCATTTTCGATTTGGCACTGGTTGGTGGTGCTGTTGATTGTGGTGTTGGTGTTTGGCACCAAGAAGTTGAAGAACATGGGCGGCGACCTCGGCGGTGCCGTCAAGGGCTTCAAGGACGGGATGAAGGATGGTGCCACGGCCACCGAAGAAAAACCTGTGGCGACAGCCCAGGTGGCCAACGCGGCAGTGGCATCGGACAAGACCACGATCGACGTGGAAGCGCGTCAGAAGTCCTGATGGCTGAAACGGACTGCGCGCGTGCTTGACCTTGGTGTCTCGAAGATGGCGCTGATCGGCGTCGTGGCATTGATCGTGATCGGCCCGGAGAAGTTGCCGCGCGTGGCGCGCCTGGTCGGGCATTTTCTTGGCAAAGCCCAGCGCTATGTTTCCGACGTCAAGGCCGAAGTGAGCCGTTCGATCGAGTTGGATGAACTCAAGAAAATGAAGGAGTCGGTTTCGGGTGCAGCCCAGGATATTGGCAGCAGTATCGCCGCCGGAACAGCGGATTTCGAGAAGTCGTGGGCAGAGGCCACGAGCATGCAGGAAAACACCCAGCTCGCCGACACCTCCACGAGCCTGCAGAGTTATCCGGTCTATCGGCACCCGAAGAAGCGCTGGCGTGTCAAGCAAGGCGCCACGCCAAAGTGGTACAAAGTCCGGACTGGAACCCGCACCAGCGCGCTGTCTGGTGCCGCCCGGGTGGCGCGGTTCAGGCCCCATAAGACGATCTGATGTGGCGCGGATTGCTGCGCGCCGGCAGGGTGGTGCTCACCGCCCCGTGCGGCTTGCGCCTAGCTTGACAACATGACTGACCCCGATACCACCAAAGACGAACTCGCCGGCACGGAGCAGCCGTTTGTGCAGCACCTGATGGAGTTGCGCGACCGCCTGGTGTACAGCCTGATCGGCCTGGTGGTGTGTATGGTTGCCCTTGCAATCTGGCCGTCACCCTCCGGGCTGATCGATCTGATCGCACATCCTATCCGCGCCCATATGCCGCCCGGGGCGAAACTGATCGCGGTGGGCGTGTTTTCTCCGTTTTTTGTACCACTCAAGGTGCTGATGATGGCTGGCGTGCTGCTCGCCTTGCCCTGGCTGATGTACCAGGCCTGGGCTTTTGTTGCCCCCGGTTTGTATGGCCATGAAAAGCGCCTGGCGATCCCCTTGATTTTCTTTGGCAGCTTTCTTGCATATGCTGGGATAGGGTTCGTGCAGTTCTTTGTGCTCGACAAGATGTTCGCTTTCATCCAGGCGGTCACACCCGAGAGTGTTTCCGCCACGCCCGATATCGCATCTTACGTTGAGGCCATCCTTGGTCTGTATCTCGCGTTCGGGGTTGCATTCCAGGTACCGATTGTGGTGGTGCTGCTGGCGCGGATGAAAATCGTCACGCTGCAGCAACTAAAGGACTTCAGGGGTTACTTCATCGTCCTGTCGTTCGTGGTTGCGGCGGTGTTAACCCCACCCGACGTTATCTCCCAACTGGCCCTGGCGGTACCGATGTGTTTGTTGTATGAAGCCGGCATCTGGGCGGCCAAGTTGTTCAACAAGCATACGCAGGCCCCTGCAGACGAGAGCGAACCGGCAAAGCCGTGACAAGGCTCCGGTTTATTGAGCCGGTTTGGATGGTTTGGGACGTTCGCCTGGTGTCACCATGAGTTCCAGCTTCTGGTCTTGGCGCTGCACCTGGAAGCGGGTTTGCGTGCCCGGCTTGAGTCCGGCGACGCTGCTCAACAGTTCGACGACACTTGCCACCGGTTTGTTTGCCACTGCGGTGATGACGTCGCCCGGACGGATACCGGCCTGCGCTGCAGGCGCGTTTTGCAGCACTCCGGTGATGATCACGCCTCGCTTGGCCTTGACACCGAACGTCTGGGCCAGTTCGGCCGACATTTCATTCGGTTCCACCCCAATCCAGCCACGCGTTACCTTGCCGTCATTGACCAGGCTGTCCATGACCATACGCGCGGTGGACACCGGAACGGCAAATCCGATGCCAAGGTTGCCCCCGCTGCGCGAATAAATGGCAGTATTGATTCCAAGCAAGTGGCCACTGGCATCGACGAGTGCGCCACCGGAGTTGCCTGGGTTGATTGCGGCATCGGTCTGGATGAAGTTCTCGAACGTGTTGATCCCCAATTGATTACGGCCCAGGGCGCTCACGATGCCGCCGGTTACGGTTTGTCCGACGCCAAACGGGTTGCCGATGGCAAGCACCTGGTCACCAACCTGCAGCAGGTCCGAGTTGCCCAGCACAATGACGGGCAATTGATCCAGTTCAATTTTCAGTACCGCGAGGTCAGTTTCCGGATCCGTGCCAATCACTTTGGCCAAAGTGCGCCGTCCGTCATTGAGCACGACTTCAATCTCATCGGCACCCTCTACCACGTGGTTGTTAGTGAGAATCAGGCCATTGGCACTGACGATTACGCCGCTGCCCAGCCCTGCCATGGGTTCGTTGCCTTGGTCGCCGAAGAAAAAGCGGAACCACGGCTCGCTGCCTTGTGGTGGTTTGGGAGCCGCCTTGCTGGTGCTTATACTGACTACCGCGGAGGAGGCGTTCTGCGCCGCCAACCGCAAGCTACCGGCCGGGATAGAGCCCGGGTCAGCGGTGGGACCCTGCAGGGCGACTTCGCCACGGGCTGCAGCCGAC
>JAJAZK010000019.1 GCA_026785765.1 Rhodoferax sp.
GGCTGGTCGTGGTGCCGCCGCCCATGAAAAGTGAGACACCCACCATGCCTTCGTTGCCGACGACCGCTATTTCAGCAGACGCACCACTTTCTGTGACGTACATGAGCGCGACGATGGCATCGGTGGGGAAATACACATGGCTCAGCTCGACACCCGATTCGTACAGCACCAACCCCAACGGCATGTCCACCCACTCGAAATGCGACTGCCAACGATTCAGCACGTCGTGCGGCAGCACAGCGAGCAGGTGGTTCTTGCGCAGATCATCAGGCCGTTGCATCGGGCACCTCCGAGTCTTGTCAGATTTCGACATTCGGCGAGATTGAAGAAAGCCGGCAGTCAATCGGGCTGACCTGGTGCGCAGGGAGGAGGCGCAGGGCACCACAGTGTCCAGGACGGCTGGTTCAGCGGCATAGCCCACCCGAACCCCGGTACTCGGTTTGCCGCATCGGTGGCATCTGCCGATCCGCACAGTATCACGCAGTGCCAGAGAAGCGTCACTCATCA
The DNA here is from genome assembly GCA_026785765.1 of Rhodoferax sp. Taxonomy (GTDB): domain Bacteria; phylum Pseudomonadota; class Gammaproteobacteria; order Burkholderiales; family Burkholderiaceae_C; genus CAISIP01. Next base: position 508 of record JAJAZK010000019.1, read on the forward strand.
GGTCACCAACGAAATCTGGTCAGCGCGACCGTCCGCGCATTCGCAGGCAACGCGCCAGATCGCGTTGCGAAGGGCCATCGGCAGGCCCGATTGCAGTTCGTGGCATGGGGACGCCAAGAAACAAACCTGTATGTAATTCACGGCGCTGGGTGCATGATGCGAACCGGGCCCTGACCGCTGAGGTAAGCCGGGCGCGCTGCCACGAAAACCCCCTGCAAGCCCGTCCAAGACGCCGACCCTGACGTTCCACATGCCGGTGCCACCCCGACGACGCTCGTTAACCGGATCGTCCGACATGGTCGCAGGCAAGGTGCCGGCCGCACTGCGATGAGACCCGATCCGTCCCAGATTGACGGCAACGACGAACTGCGGCGCCGCGCTGAAGCGGATTTGGGATACCGGCCCACCGACGAACTGCCGTCCGACAGTGCGCGTCTCCTGCACGAACTGAGCGTGCACAAGATCGAACTGGAGCTGCAGAACGAAGAGTTGATGTCCCGGCGTGCCGAAGTCGAAGCCGGTCTGGCGCTTTACACCGACCTCTACGATTCCGCCGCGGGGGCATTCGCCTCGTTGAAACCGGACGGCACCCTTGCGCAGATGAACCTGGCCTGCGCACGCCTGCTGGGGCTGGAGCGATCACTGCTGCAAGTCAAGCGCCTCGGGGAGTTCGTTGTCGACAGCGACCGTCGGCTCTTCAGCGACTGGCTGAAGAGCGTCTTCGACAGCAGCACGATGCGGCGCTGTCAGGTCCTGCTGCGCGCGGCCGGCGCTGCAGGCGACCCCGGGCGGACGGTACAGATCGACGCCGAACGTGCGCCTGGCAGCCCGTTGTGCCGCGCGGTGCTGGTGGACGTGACCGAGCGGCTGCAGGCCGAGGCATCCCTGCGATTGCTCGAGGTTCAATTGCGCGAATCTCAGAAGATGGAGGCGATCGGCACGCTGGCCGGCGGCATCGCGCACGACTTCAACAACATCCTGGGCGGCATCCTCGGCAACCTGGATCTGGCCCGCCAGGACGTGGGTGCCGGGCATCCCGCGCTGCAGCCCCTCGAGCAAGTTCACAAGGCGAGCCTTCGGGCACGTAGCCTGGTGCAGCAGATCCTGGCCTTCGGCCACAGGCGATCAGAACCGGCCGGGCGACAGGCCGTGCGAGCGCCGGTGGCTGAAACACTGGCCTTGCTGCGCAGCACCTTGCCAGCCGGTGTGCAGCTGCAGGTCGATCTCGCCGACGCGCCTCTGTTCGTGTGATCGATGCCACCCAACTTCAGCAAGTCGTGATGAACCTGTGCACCAACGCCTGGCAGGCGCTGGAGGGTGGCGTGGGGTGCATCTCGGTCGTGCTTGATGCCGCCCTCATCGGCGATGGTGTGACGCCGCGTGCCGGTCTGATGCCGCCGGGGCGCTACGCTCACGTGCAGGTCAGTGACGACGGTACCGGCATGGGCGCGGCGGTCCAGGCACACGTCTTCGAGCCGTTCTTCACGACGAAGCCGGTCGGGCGAGGCACCGGGCTCGGACTGGCCGTGGTGCATGGCATCGTGACAGCGCACGGTGGCGCCATCACCATGAACAGCACACCAGGCCGAGGCAGCACGTTCGACGTCTACCTTCCGTTGCTGGATGCGCCGGTGGACACCATGACCATTGATCCGGTCGCGCCACAAGTGTCGGTGGCTGGCCAGGGCCAGCATGTGATCTACGTTGACGACGATGAAGTGATGCTGGTGATGGTGCAGCACCTGTTGCAGCGACTGGGTTATCGGGTCAGCGGCTTTGCCGATCCGCAGGCAGCCCTGACCGCGATTCGCGAGCAGCCTCGCGCGTTCGACCTGGTCGTGACCGACTTCAACATGCCAGGACTGTCGGGTTTGCAACTGGCCGCTGCATTGGCTGCCCTGCGCGTCGATCTACCCATCATTCTGAGCTCGGGCTACGTCACCGAGGACATGCGCACGCAAGCCATGCGCCTTGGCGTCCGCGGCGTGCTGCACAAGGAAAATACCCTCGACGAGCTTGGCAAACTGGTGGGACGGGTGCTGACGAGAAATTGACCAGACATTACCGGGTTCGCCAGCCGCGCTGAAATGGAACATATGTTCGAGCACGGGCCAGCCACGACGCTGCCCAGTCAAGAACTGCACCGTGATCCACTGATCCTGAAAGTCCCCATGTCGATCCTGAACTCACGACAAGACGGCCAGCAACAGTTACGGGTCGAGGCGGAAAAAAGACTCAAGGGTGGGAATCCGCCTCCCACACGGGGGCCACGCATGGGAATGCATTCCCTGGCCTTGCTGCACAGCCTGGCCAGTTCGCCTGCAATCGCTGGAAATGCGCTCGAGCTGCTGCATGAACTGCAGGTGCATCAGGTTGAATTGGACCTGCAGCATGAACAAGCCGATGAGGATCGCCACCGACTCGTTGAGGCATTGCAAAGTTCCACCAGGCTGTTCGACGCGGCGCCGTTCGGCTCCCCGACGCTGGATCCTGACGGCAAGGTCGTCGCAGCCAACCACATTGCCGCGGCATGGCTGGGGGTCGAGAGTGAGCAATGGACTGGCCGCTCGCTCGAGGACTTGGTCCCTTCTGAAGACCGCATCACGATCCACGAAATGCTGCGATCCTTGCGCAATGGCGGCGGCAGGCAGAAGTGCTTGTTGCGATCGAAGATCCAAAGCGATGCCGTGAAGGCAGTGGCCACCGCGGCAACTGCGGCAACCGGCGCGCCCGTGTTGCTCGCATTCATGCCCGTCGACTGAGGGACGCAGCCGAAACAGGGCGCCACCCACCTGCCCATGAGCACACCGTCAGACTCCGCAAACAACCGCAAACCCGCGATGGCGGTGCGCATTGTCGGCATCGGCGCCTCTGCGGGCGGCCTGCCCGCTCTGGAGCAGTTCTTTATCCACGTCCCAGCCAAGTCGGGGCTCGCCTACGTGGTGGTGCAGCACCTGGATCCGACGGCGACGGCGCTGCTGGCAGAGCTTCTGCAGCGGGTGACCGGTATGTCCGTGCGCGAGGCAGCCGCGCAGATGCGCGTCGAGCCAGACTGCGTCTACGTCATCCCGCCAAATACCGAGCTCAGCGTGGCACGCAGCACGCTGCAGTTGGATAAACCGTCCGAGCCGCGTGGCTTGCGCCTTCCCGTCAACGTGCTGTTTTCCTCGCTGGCCCGCGACCAGGGGTCATCTGCCATCGGTGTCGTGCTGTCGGGCATGGGATCGGACGGTACGCTGGGCCTGCAGGCCATCAAGGCGGCGGGCGGCCTGACCGTTGTGCAGGAGCCAAGTTCGGCGCAGTTCGACTCGATGCCGAAAAGCGCCATCGCTGCGGACTGCGGTGACATCGTCGCCATGCCGTCCGACATGCCCTCCCGCATCCTGGCCTTCGCCGCGCAGGCGCCGAGTGCAACAGTGCCCGGCCATGCGCAATTGGGAGGACGGACTGGCGAGCGCGCAGACTCGATCCCGCCCGATTCGCCTGCCGAGACGCTGAATCGCATATTTACCCTCTTGCAGCAGCGCACGAGGCACGACTTTTCGCTCTACAAGACCAGCACGCTCAACCGTCGCATCGAGCGCCGCATGGCCATCCATGGCAAGCCCACGATGGCTGATTACGCACACTTCCTGGGCCAGAACCCGCATGAGATCGATCTCTTGTTCAAGGAATTGCTGATCGGTGTCACGAGTTTCTTTCGCGACCCGGCCGTGTGGCAATACCTGCACGACACCGCGTTGCCCGCAATACTGGCCCGGCGCGGACCACAGACCCATTTCCGCGCCTGGGTTGCCGGCTGCTCCACGGGCGAAGAGGCCTACACCCTGGCCATGGTGTTCGTCGAGGTGGTGCAGCGACTGCCCGAGCACCGCGAATGCACGCTGCAGATCTTTGCTTCCGACCTGAGTCCCGACGCCGTCGCCACGGCCCGCACGGGCCGCTACCCGGCCGCCATCAGCGCGCAGCTGTCGCCCGAAAGCTTGGCTCGCTTCTTCACGCGGCAGGCCGACGGACTGTGCATCGGCAAACGCATTCGTGACATGGTGCTGTTTGCCCGGCACGACGTCGTGCTGGACCCGCCCTTCACCAGTCTGGACATCCTGTGCTGCCGCAATCTGCTGATTTACTTTGATGCGGCATTGCAACGCCGCCTGTTGCCCCTGTTTCATTACAGTCTGCGCCCGGGCGGCGTGTTGATGCTGGGCAGTTCGGAAACCGTCGGAACCTTCAGCCGACTGTTCGAACCCATCGAATCCAAGCTGCGGCTGTACCTGCGCCTGAACCCGGTCGCAGCCAGCGGTCCCGCCTTCCTGGTGAAGTCATTCCCGCCGCTTTCCAAATTGACGAAGGAACCTGCCGTGTCCCCTTCCGCAAGCCAGGCCCAGCGTGTGGCAACGACCGAAACCCTGCAGTCCGCCGCCGACCACGTGCTGCTGCAGGTGCACGCGCCGCCCGCGGTGGTGGTCAACAGCGCAGGCGACGTCGTCTACATCAGCGGGCGCACGGGCAAGTACCTGGAGCCGGCGGCCGGCAAGGCGAATCTGAATTTCCACGCCATGGTGCGCGACAGCCTGCGCGAACCGATTGCCGCCGCCCTCAAGCAGGCGCTGGTCCTTGACGTGCCGCAACGCCTGCGCGGCCTTCAGGTCCACCCCGGGGAAGAGCCCGCAAACAGCAAACATCCGATGGTCGAGGTCACGGTTCAGCCGTTGCACGAGCCCGCAGCGCTGAAGGGCATGGTGATGATCGTGTTCCGCGATGTGGCGCCAAAACCTGCTCGCCGCCGTCATGCTGCGGGTGGGGCAGACACTGCCCATAGCGTGGAGATACAGCAATGCCGAGAGGAGATTCAGAGCCTGGGCGAGGAGGCGCGTGCATCCAAGGAAGAACTGCAGTCGGCCAACGAGGAACTGCAATCGACCAACGAAGAGTTGCAGTCTGCCAACGAGGAGTTGACGACCTCGAAAGAAGAGATGCAGTCGATGAATGAAGAACTGCAGACGGTGAACGCGGAGATGCAGACCAAGCTCGACGACCTGGCGCTGGCCCAAAGCGACCTGAAAAACCTGCTGAACAGCACCGATATCGCGATGCTGTTTCTCGACCAGAATCTGAATGTGCGGCGTTACACCGAGCGCGCCGCCAAGATCATCAACCTGCGCGACAGCGACATCGGCCGGCCGCTCAGCGACTTGACGACCAGCCTGGCATATTCGGCGCTGCAGGACGACGCCCATCAAACACTGCGCACCCTGGTATTTTCAGAAAAGCAGATCCTGGACCGCGATGGACGCTGGTTCTCGGTGCGGATCATGCCGTACCGCCGGCTCGACAACGTGATCGACGGCGCAGTCATCACTTTCGTCGACATCACCGCCACCAAACAACTTGAATCCAGCCTGCGGCAGGCCGCGGACCCTTGATCGGTCACGTGGAAGTCTTTTCGCAGCCGGCCAAGTGAAATGCCGGCTCAAACGCTGCGAGCGAAGCGCGCTCCGATCTCGATCAGCGCCGCAGAAATCTTATCCGGCGCCAGAACGAAATCCACATAGCCTGACGCCTGCGCACCGACAGGCATGCTATCGACCTCTGCCGATTCATCCTGCGCAAAAGTGATGCCGCCCTTTTCCTTGATGTGTCTGCAACCTGCGGTGCCGTCCCCGTTGTAACCCGAGAAGATGACCCCGATCGCCCGCTCGCCGAAGGCTTCCGCGATCGAAGCGAAGAACAGATCGATTTGCGTGTTGCGTCGGCTGCGCGGCGAAATAACCTTGAACTTGTATTTCTCAACCGCCAGATCGGCGTTTGCTGGAATCACATAAACATGGTTCGCGCTGATAGGCATGGCAGCCGATGCGACCAACGCGGGCATCTTCGTATGGCGTGCCAGAATTAGAGCCAACTGGCTGTAAGCTTCTGGATTGATATGCGAAATGATCACCAGTGCCATGCCGGTGTCGGTTGGCAAATGATCCAATAGCGCTTTGTAAGCGTTCAGGGCGCCCGCCGAGCCGCCAATCCCGACAATGCAGTTCGGAATCGACTTTTTCATGCTTGCGCGGGGCGGCATTATCGGTCTTCCTGAAGGATTCGTTATTTTTGACTCGTCGAGGTGCTTTTGCCGACCTTCTTTTTCTGATTGGACTCCGCGGTGGCGTCGGCGTCCATCGGCGCGAGCAGCAGTCCGTCGTTGCTGAGTACCAATTTATGCACATCGCTGGAATGGCCCATGCCGCGCGACTTGACGATGTAGAGGCCACGAATGCGGCGTCGCCCCTCGTTTTCCTCCAATTCCCTGACGACGATCCAGGTGTCAATCAGGGACGAGACGCCAATTTCACCGCTGGTGTCGTTTTGCGCGGTCGAAGAGACCAGGCTGGTAAAGAATCCCGTGATGCCCTTGGATTTGAGGGCATCGATCATGCGTGTGAGCATGGACTGAACTTCGAGTCGGTTCCCTTGCCCCAGCAGACTCGTCAGCGGATCGATGACAACGGCTCTTGGTTGGAAGTCGGCCAGCAGCTTGTACAAGTCGAGCAAGTGCATCTCCAGACCAAAAAACGACGGTCGGGTGGATACGATTTTCAGCAGCCCCTTCTTTACCAGCGGCCCGAGGTCGAAACCGATGGAACTCAGGTTCTGGATGAGTTGGCCCGCCGACTCTTCATACGACAAGAAAAGGCACCGCTCCCCACGCTTGCACGTTTCCACGGCGAAAGCGGCTGCCAGACTGGTCTTGCCAGTGCCCGCGGTGCCCGATGCGAGAACGGTGCTGCCTCTGGTGTATCCACCGCCCTGAAACAACTTGTCCAGTGAAGCGATGCCTGTCGCCACCCGTTCCGCCGTGCCCGGTTGGTCCAGGCCTACAGAAGTGATGGGGATGACCGAAAGCCCACCGTTGTCGATGACGAACGGGTACTCGTTGGCTCCGTGGTTGGAGCCGCGGTATTTGATGACACGAATTCGCCGTGTTGCAATCTGTTCCCTGACGCGGTTGTCGACGAGGATGATGCAGTCGGAAATGTATTCCTCCAAGCCATGGCGGGTGAACGAGCCTTGTTGCACTTCACCGGTGATCAGCGCCGTGACTTTCTTGTCCTTGAGCCAACGAAAGAGTCTCTTGATTTCGAGGCGCAGAATGCCCGCGCCAGTGACGCCGGCGAACAATGATTCGATGGAATCCAGCACGACGCGCTTGGCCTTGATGGAATCGATGGCATGTTCAAGTCGAACAAAGAGTCCTTCGAGGTTGAAGTCGCCTGCTCCCTGCATATCTCTTCGTTCGAGCAAAATATAGTCGAGGAGAATCTTCTTCTCGACGACGAGGGCCTGCAAGTTAAAGTTCAGCGAAGCCACGTCTTTGTACAACTCATCTTCAGTCTCTTCAAATGACATGAAGACGCCGGGTTCGTTGTAGTGGCTTGCGCCGCTGATCAAGAAATCAATGCCAAGCAGCGTCTTCCCGGTACCGGTGCTTCCGCACAACAA
>JAJAZK010000020.1 GCA_026785765.1 Rhodoferax sp.
CGAGCTGACCTATATCCGCAAGGATGGCAGCCGCTTCCCGGCCGTGGTGTCGGTGACCGCGCTGCGCGACGCGCAAGACACCATCATCGGTTACCTGCTGATCGGTACCGACAACACCGCACGCAAGCACGTGGAGGCGGAACAGGCGCTACTCGACCAGCGCCTGCGTGACCAGCAGTTCTATACGCGTTCGTTGATTGAATCGAACATCGACGCCCTGATGACCACCGATCCACGCGGCATCATCAGTGACGTGAACCAGCAGATGGAAGTTCTGACCGGCTGCACGCGCGACGAGCTGATCGGTGCGCCATTCAAGAACTATTTCACCGATCCGCAGCGAGCCGAAGACGCCATCGCGCGTGTGTTGCGTGAGGGCAAGGTCACCAACTATGAATTGACCGCCCAGGCCAGGGACGGCAAGGAAACCGTGGTGTCGTACAACGCCACCACCTTTCACGACCGTGACCGCAAGCTGCAGGGCGTGTTTGCCGCGGCGCGCGACGTCACCGAGCGCAAGCAGTTCGAGCACACGCTGCAGCAAGCCAATGCCGAGCTTGGAACCGCCACCGCTGCCGCTGAAAAGGCAAATCAGGCCAAGTCGGAGTTTCTCTCCAGCATGAGCCACGAACTGCGCACGCCGCTGAATGCGGTACTCGGTTTTGCCCAGCTGATGGCGACCGACACACCAGCACCTTCAGCGGCACAGAAGCAATCGATCGACCAGATTCTGCAGGCTGGCTGGTACCTGCTGCGCCTGATCAACGAGATCCTGGACCTGGCGCTGATCGAGTCGGGCAAGGTGACTTTCTCGGCCGAGCCGGTGTCGCTCGCCGCGTTGCTCAAGGACTGCCAGGCCATGATCGAACCGCAGGCGCTCAAACGTGCCGTGAGCATGCGTTTCGTGGAGTTGGCCGAGCCGCTGCATGTGTTCGCCGACCACACACGCGCTAAACAGGTGATCGTCAATCTGCTGTCAAATGCAATCAAGTACAACCGCACACACGGCTCCGTCACGGTAGAGTGTCAGCGCGGCGCTGGCGACCGGGTGCGTGTCACTGTGTCGGATACCGGAGCCGGCCTGGCGCCAGAGCAACTGGCGCAACTGTTCCAGCCGTTCAACCGGCTGGGCCAGGAGAATACCGCCCAGGAAGGGACTGGCATCGGGCTGGTGGTGACGCGCAAGCTGGTCGACCTGATGGGAGGCACTATGGGTGTCGAAAGCGTGGTGGGTGAGGGCAGTGCTTTCTGGTTCGAACTGGCGGCTTCGGCGCCACCAGCGTCGCCGGCGCTTGAAGGCGGGGGACAGGACGCTGTCGCTACCGAACCAGGCGAGCCCGGCAGCGCCCTGGCTGGCCCAAGGCGCACGCTGTTGTATGTGGAGGACAACCCCGCCAACCTGACCCTGATCGAGCGCCTGATCGCGCGGCGCGGCGACTTGAAGCTGGTGACGGCGATCGACGGTTACATGGGCGTACAGCTGGCGCGCACCTATCTGCCCGATGTGATCCTGATGGACATCAACCTGCCCGGACTGAGCGGGTTCGAGGCGTTGCAGATGTTGCAAAGCGACGCCATGACCAGTCATATTCCGGTCTTGGCGCTGTCCGCCAATGCGATGCCGCGCGATATCGAGCGTGGCCTGCAAGCGGGTTTTCACCGTTACCTGACCAAGCCCGTCAAGGTGGACGAGTTGATGCAGGGGCTGGACGACGCGTTGCAAAAGCCACGCCCCGCCCTGTAGGACCGGGACCACAAGCGGAACCGTCCGCCGCCGATAGGCGGCCCGCCGCCGCCGCGGGATCATCGTGACTCGAACTTTTGCAGCGAGAGTCCCATGACACATATCAATACCGCGACCCGTTCCGATCCACGCAGCAATCAGCTGTTGGCCGCATTGCCGCAAGATGTCTGGGAGCGCTGGCAACCCTACCTGGAGCCAGTCGACCTGGTGCTGGGACAAGTCTTGTCCGAAGCCGGGCGCATTTCGGCCTATGTTTACTTTCCCACCAGCGCCATCGTGTCCTTGTTGTACATGACGGAAGACGGTGGGTCTTCCGAAGTGGCCGTGGTGGGCAACGATGGCATAGTGGGCATTTCGATGGTGTTGGGAGGCAACGCAATGCCCAATCAGGCAGTGGTGAAGAGTGCAGGCACCGGGTATCGCCTGCGCGCCGGGGCCGTCACCAGCGAGGTGCAGCGCAGTGGCATTGTGTTGCAGATGTTGCTGGGCTACGCGCATGCCCTGATGGGTCAGATGGCGCAGACCGCAGCCTGCAACCGCTACCACTCGATCGAGCAATTGTTGTGCCGGCGCCTGTTGCTGGCGCTGGACCGAGTGCCGTCGACCGCGCTGGTGATGACGCAAGAACTGCTCGCCAACCTGCTCGGCGTGCGCCGCGAAGGGGTGACGGCGGCAGCGCTGAAGCTGCAACGGGCCGGTGTGATCCGTTACCAGCGCGGCCGCATCGACGTACTGGACCGCGCGCGGCTGACGCAGCGGACGAGGGACTGCATCGGCACTGCCGTCGCAGCCTGACCCCAACTGTTCCATGCGTGCTGCCAGGAACCACCTGATCGAACTCCTTGCGCGTAAAGACCGCTTGCGGCTGCTGGCGGTATCCGAGTCGGTTTAGCTAATTCTGGGTTTGGGCTTTGCGAGCCAGGCAACAAGACGCAGCAGGTCCACTTTCCCACCGACGGCCATCTGTCGCTGATCGCGGATCAGGCGGGAAATCCCGTTATAGAGGTTGGCATGGTCGGGCGCGCCATGTTGGGCGTGCAATTGGCGCTGGGTGTGGCAAGCTCGCCGTTGCAAGCCATGGTGCAAGAAGTGTGCAAGGCCTGGCGCCAGTGCCGCCGCTTTTCGCATCGAGTTGGCAAATAGCAGTGCCTTGCAGCGCATCCTGCAGCGTTACGTCTTCGTACTGATGAGCCAGCTAGCCAGTTCCGCGACTTGCTTGCGCTTTCACCAGATCAGCCCCCGTCTGGCGCGTCGACTGCTGATGAGCCAGCACCGCGTCCAGACCGACAGCTTTGCGATGACGCAGGAGTTCCTGGCCTGCAGGCCGGGCGTGCGCCGCGTCGGCGTCACGATGGCCGCTAGCGCGCTGCAGCGCCAGGGACTGATCGAGTATCAGCGCGGTCAGCTCAGCGTGCTCGACCGCAAGGGGCTGGAAGCAGCGGTTTGTAGCTGTTATGCCAGTGACTGCAATACCTACACGGAGCAACTTGGCTGAGGCGGTTCACGGTTCATCGGAACCGGCGCTAGCGGCCAGTTGCCAGACAGCGATGAACATCGCGGCGATGGTCGGCCCCAATACAAAGCCGTTGATTCCGAACACGGCCATGCCACCCAGCGTGGTCAGCAGCACCACATAGTCAGGCATGCGTGTGTCCTTGCCGACCAGCATCGGCCGCAGCAGATTGTCCACAAGGCCGATAACGCATACACCCCAGCCCGTGAGCGCCAGCGCGTCTTGCCACTGGCCAACGGCCAGGAAGTACACTGCGACCGGCAGCCAGACCAGTGCTGCACCGACTGCCGGCAGTAGTGACAGGAACGCCATCAGGACTGCCCACAACACCGGCGCTCCCACACCCAGGTACCAGAATGCCAGCCCACCGAGGGTGCCCTGAATCGCCGCCACCAGGATGTTGCCCTTGACGGTCGCCCGAACCACGGTGGTGAACTTGTCGATCAGCTCCTGCTTCTGTTCCGGTGCCAGGGGCAATGCGCGGCGCAGCTGGTGCAGGACGACGCCACCGTCGCGGATCATGAAGAACGCCAGGTACAGGCTGACAACCACACCGGCGGTGAATTCAAAGGTGTCTTGTCCGATGACGAGTGCCTGCGCGGCGATGAACTGGCTGCCCTGCGCCAAAGCCAGCGTCAGGCGGCGTTGTACGATGTCAAAGTTGAGCAGGCCAAAGCGGTCCAGCAGGCTGCGAGTCCAGTCGGGCAACGCGTCAAACAGCACATGCAGGGTGTGCACCGGGTTGGTTTCGCCCGACTGCAGACGCTGGTAGAGCGCCGCTGCTTCGCTGACCATGGATGCGGCCACCAGCGCCAGCGGCAGCATCACCATCACCACGGCGATGGCCAGGGTCAAAAGCGCAGCCGACGTGCGCCAGTGACGCAATGGCACCAGCAGGCGCCGGTGCAAAGGCTGAAACAGCAAGGCGATGATGATGGCCCACAGGATGATGCCAAACAGCGGCAGCAGGATCCAGCCCAGCGCTGCTGCCACCAGGAGCATCAGGGTGAGCAGGATCCTGCGCGCGTTGCCATTAGCCGGGTCGGGGGTGGCGGGACGCATGGTACGTCTCAGTGTTGGCTAGCCGCGTTGAAGGGTCTGTGCGGCAGCGTACGGACGCAAAGGCACTCCAGCGCTAAAAACGGGGCATGTGTTTCTCCGTCACAGCAAGCTTTAGCGCTGGCGTCGGCCTGCTGCTGATGGGTGCGGTCGCGGCGCGCCGCGTACAGCAACCGCAGCAATTACCGTAGCGTTGGTCCCGGCGCTTTTCGGGGTGCAGCAACTGGTCGGCCGACCACTTTGTACCTGTTGGGCACCTGCGCCAGCCCGTTGTTGTCCAGCCATCGGACGGTGCAGTTGCTCGGGCTCGCGTCTTGTCTGTCCATGGTGGCCGCCTACGCCTTGTATTCGAACTGGTTCCTATCCGTGTGGTGCCTCTTTGCTGCGGTGCTGCCGGCGCGCCGCCATGTCACATTGGTTGAATCCGAATGAATGTCTTGCGTGCGCCAGCCCACAGACGCGGCGTACAGGCAAGTCGATGATTGCGCTTTGCAACCAAGGAGTACCGCATGGAAAAAGCAAACCCCCCTCGATCTTTCGGCGTGTTCAAGCCGGTCGGGCACACCGTGATCGCATTCTCAAGCGCAGGCCTGCTCGAGGCTGCAGCTGATGCATTGCTGTCAGACGGGTTCCAGCCAAATGATCTGGTACGTTACACACCTGCGGAGATGGCAGCGCAGGCCGATTCCGACCTCCACACCGCCAGTCCGATGGCGTCGATCGGGCAGGATCTCAATATTGTGAGAGCGCATCGGGCGCTAGCCGAGAACGGTTGCAGCTTCCTTGTGGTGGAGACCACCAATTCCTCCAAAGAGCAGCAGGTAGACGAAGTGGTGCACGCGATGAAGGCCACGGCGGCACAACGGTTCGGAACCTTGATCGTCGAGGAGCTCGTGGAAGCGCCAGACGGCCGGAACCAGTCGTTCGAGTCCCCCGACACCGGGCTCGATATCGAAACCGATCA
>JAJAZK010000021.1 GCA_026785765.1 Rhodoferax sp.
GTGTTCAGACCATACACCGGTTCACCCGCCGCGACATGGGCCTGCACCACCACCCTGTCCGCGGCCAAACGCGCCAAGGCGGCCTTCGAGAAGGCGAAGCCGTCGTCACTGCCGGCCAGAAACAGCAGCCGGGGCGCATCCATCGGGGCGGAGTCAAAAAGGTGCAGTGGCATTGGGTTCGGTCGGTGGGGCAGGCCGTTCGGCCGTGGGGGTCAGGGCTGGTCGGCCGACCAAGCCGCTACGGTAACCGAAATCGGGCTGGGCGGCCGAGCCAACCGAACCACACCGCGCGGCGCAGCCACAGCAACAGCGCACAGCCAAGCCACACCCCACAAGCCAGAATGAACAACTCGCCGCCGTCGCTGCTGCCGTCGCTATTGACCACCGCCACGCCGAGAGGAGTGAACAGGTGAAAAAAGATGGCGCCGCTGATCACACCCAAACCGAGCGCCGCACCAAGAACCTGCAGCACGCGCTGGCGCGCCATCGCGGCACCAGCGAGCAACAACACCGACACGATCAGCTCGAATGTCCCGACCGCCTTGGCCGAAAAAATACCGCCCGGCGCAAACACTCCAGGGAAACCCAGCGACGCCGCCCACGGATCGAGTTTTCCCTGAAAGATGTACTCCGTCTCCGGTGAACCGGTGAACTTGAAGAACAGGGACTGTATGAAGACAAAAGCCACAAACAGTGTCAGCGCCCAGTGTCCGTTGCGTTTCAGCCATTCCATGCTGATTTCTCCTGGCCGGTGCGCAAGTTGGCTTACTTCTTGAGCAGCGCCGGAAACTTGGCGTCCGCCGTCTTGATGAATCCGGCCGGGTCTTTCAGCCACTGGGCCTGGATGCTGGCGTCGTAATTGAGGTAGAGCTTGCCCTCGCGCACCGTGAACTGCTCCGGCTCAACCTTGATCAGCGCATCCTTGGTGACACCGAATGCGCAATAACCACCGTACTGCGGCGCATACTTCTCCGGATTGGCCTTGAACAGGTCCAGGTTCGCCTGCGAGGCGAACTTCCACTTGGCGCCCATCCAGTCAAACACCAGATTGTCCAGACCCTTCACCGGTTTGCCCACGGTGAAATAGGCGACCGTGTCGTAACCGTTGATGGCCGCGTCGCCGCGGCCGCCAAACAGACTGTTCTTCAAAGTATTGATGGCTGGTTCGGCCCACGCCGTGCCCGCAAAGAACATGGCGGCAGTGGCGATCGACAAAAAAGTGCGGCGCTTGGTACGCATCGAATGCGTGTCAGCCATGGAGTTCGCTCGTGCAGGGTTGGCAAAGTTGTGCCTGTATGTCGGCCGAAACCGCGCCGGCTTACACGGCGCGTGTTTCTGCACCCCAAGAACGGCCGTGCAGCGCCGGCCTGCAATTGGGCGCAGTGCTCACCTCGCTCATTTGGCCGCGCTCCAATGTCGGAGCCTGCTGGTAAGGGCGTGGCCTGGCAGCCAGTCGGGCCAGGGCCGGACGCTACAAATTGCTAAAGACGTAAATCACGGGTGGCCAGGCGTCGTCGCAACCGCTTTGCATAGACATGGCGCGCGCGCAGTCGCGGGTCGGTGACCACCTCGCCAACGGTCTCGCCCAGCACCATCACCACACCCAGCAGTGGCAGCACCAGCATCAGCCCGGCCACGCCGGCGACTGCACCACCGACAAAAATCATCAGCACCGTGAGTAGCGGGTGCAGGCGCAGACTGCGCCCGATGGTCATCGGCATGAAGACAAAGTCGTCGAGCAAACGCACAAACAGGAACAGGCCGATAGCGCTGTACGCCACCGACGCGTCCCCCGGATAGTCGGTAGCCGCTACCAGCACCACCAGCAGACAACCGAGGATGGAGCCGACGTAAGGAACCCAAGCCAGTACCGCAGTGACCAGGCCCAGCAACAGTGGCGCCGATACCCCGATCACCCACAGGCCGATGGCCAGGCAAACGGTGTCGAGCAAGGTAAGTTTGATCAGTCCCTGAAAGTACAGCCGCGCGGTGTGGTCAAGCCGGTCCAGCAGGAAAAGGGTACGCTCAAAGAAAGCGTTGGGCACGGCACGGCCGAGGAACTTCTTGAAACGCCAGCCGTCGCGCAGGAAGAAGAAGGCCAGAAACGGCGCCAGCAGCACCGACGGCAACCAGGTAGCGGCGGCGAAGGCGACGTCGGCCAGGTACTTGCTGGCCAGCGTGTCGCCCAGTGTGCTGAGCTGTTCGGTGAGTTGGCTGCTCAGGCGTGCCTTGGCGGCCAGCGCAAAATTGCGCTCCAGCCAGACCAGGGTCTCCACCACAAGGCGCAAGCCACCGTCGATGTAGCGCGTGCCGGAGTCCTGCCAGGAGGCGAGGTGGGAACCGATCCAGGGAAATGTCAGCAGTGCAACCAGCGCCGCCAGCAGAAAGGCGGCGCTGCTCACCAGGGCCGCCGAGGCATCCCGCGTCATGCCGCCGAGCTCCAGGCGCTGCTGCAACGGAAACAGCGGGTAATAAATCAGCAGCCCGAACACGAAGGGCACCACCAGCCAGAGAATTTTCTGGAACAGAAACAGCAACACGCAGGTGCCGCCGAGGATGGCGCACCATGCCAGTGGACCGGAGCGGTAATCCGACTGCTTCATAACGGCCCGCTGTCGCCACGCGCCATGCTGCGTACACGCGAAGCGAGATGCCGCGCAAGCTGCATCGCGATCTTCGAAGCAATCAGGCCATGCGACTGCATCAGGCCCAGAAAATCACCCCGGAACAGGACCAGCAGAGTGCACTGGCTGCCGGCCCGAGCCTGGGCCGAACGCGGCGCGTCGTCGAGCAAGGCGAGCTCACCAAAAAAGCTGCCGCTGCCCAGCGTGGCGAGAGGCTGATCCAACTGGCCTTGGCGCAGAATCAGCACTTCGCCTTGGAGCACGATATAAAAGGCCTCGCCCTGCTCGCCTTCGTCGAAAACCACCTCACCGGCCAGATAGCGGCGCTCGTGCATGAAGCCGTCCACGACACGGATCTCGCGTCGGCTCAGGTCTGCGAACAAGGCCATTTTCTTCAGGTCGCGCGAGCGCGCCGGCAGGGCGCGTTTGTCAAACAGTTTCAGCATGCTGGCTCAGCCCACCAGGCCCACGTAGATCTCCTGCACATCATCGTGCGCATCAATCGCCGCCAGGAAGTGTTCCACCTCCTCCAAAGCGGCGGCGCCCAGGCCGGCCGGATCGACCGGGTTCTTCGGCCTGTACCCGAGCTTGACAGACACCACGTTGAACCGGTAGTCGGCCAGCGCCCGGCTGACCAGATCCAGATCGGCTGGATCGGTGAAGAAGATGGTGTTGCCACCCTCGTCGGCGGCCTGGAAGTCCTGCGCACCAGCCTCGATGGCGGCCAGTTCGGCGTCTGCATCCGCCCCCGAAGCAGCGGCCTCGATCATGCCCACATGGTCAAAGTCCCAGGCCACCGAACCCGAGGTGCCGAGCTGGCCCTTGCGAAACAACACCCGCATTTCGGGGGCCGTGCGCTTCACGTTGTCGGTGAGGCATTCCACCATCAGCGGCACCTGGTGCGGGGCAAAACCCTCGTACAGGACACGCTCGAAGTGCACCGCCTCTCCAGTAAGCCCGGCGCCTTTCTTGAGCGCCCGGTCGAGTGTTTCCTTGGGCATGGACACCTTGCGCGCCTGCTCCACGACCAGGCGCAGGCGCGGATTCATCATCGGATCGGCGCCGTTGCGTGCCGCCACCATGATCTCCTTGACCAGCTTGCCGAACAGGCGGCCGCGGGCATTGGCCGCCAGCTCCTTGCCTTTTGCTTTCCATTGCGCGCCCATGGCCAGATTCCTCACAGTAAGGCGCGGGATACGCGCATCGATCAGGATGCAATGCGGGTCGTGTCCCGCTTGCGCGAGGGCGCTGGTCGCCGCAGCATCGAAGCTGAGGTTATACACCGCCCACTCGGGCCCAGCAGCTGAAAGCTATCAGCTTGGCGTGGCCACAATCGGCGCAACGAGGACGCAAAAACACTGGCCAAGGCTGCCAGCGCCGCGAGTTTCGGCTGCTACAAGCGGCGCACAGGAGATGCGCACTCCGCTTGGTAGCCACGTCGATGAGGAGTTTGAGTTTGCAAAGGTCTACAGTGCCCCCAGACGCAGTTGGTGGACGCGCTGCTGGTCTGAGACCTTGCGCCGTGCTCAAGGTAACGGATACGCCCGATCATCCGCAGTCTCCAGCGTCAGGTCCCGGTAAAACTCCCAGCCTCTGTCTGGCGTAAAGCTGCCCGGGTCGCGCGGCACCAGGTGCCGGATCATGTCGAGGTGGTTGAGCTTGCGGTGTACCGGGTCCATATCCAGCTTGGCAGTGCCGCGGATGTGGGACATGATTGTGCGAGCGCCGATGGCGTAGAACCACGAGGTGGCGCCCACGCCGTCCAACCCGACGCCGGGAAAGTACAAATCTGGCGCGTCCAGGCTGCGAAAGATGCAGCCACAGCGGGCTGCCAGTTCGTGCAGCGTCTGGATGGCCGCCAGCCGCGGCTCTTCAAAGAAACGCAGGTCGGTGCCGTAGCCGGTGCCCCAGAGCACAAGGTCCGGGGTCAGCCGCGCGCCGTCTGACAGAGTCACTTCTACGCCGTCGATGGCCTGCACCGTTCCCCGGTGCCGATCAATCTCGGCAAAGCGCTGCAGCATCCGCGCCCGGCCGGGAATGAGCTGGTCGTACCGCATGTCGATGGGCCGCTCTGGCAGGATGGCCTGGATGCCAAACCTTTCATATCGGGCGCGCAAATCCGCGTCGATGAGGGCGTTTTGCTTTTCCACCGACATGTCGCTGGCCTGCATCTTGCCGTACGGGCGAAAGCTCCCGGCGACGACTTTTGGTTTGTTGGTAGGGGTGAACCAGCGCACATGCCGATAGACCCAGCGCACGCTGCGTGCCCGGTGCAACAGAGACTGTTCCAGCAAGTCAAAAGCCGAGGCTCCACCACCCACTACCAAAACGTCACGGCCGTCTAGCTCGGTCAGGTCATGTAGCGCGCTGGAGTGCAGCTCACGCACCCGGCTGTTGTGGCGCTCCACCTCGGGGATGACCGGCTGGCTGTGCCCGCCGATGGCCGCCACCAGGTGCCGGGCGCGCACGGTGCCGCCGGGCGTACCCAGCTCCCAGCAGGCACCGTTGTGCCGCGCCTGGCGCACCGGGCTGTTGAGGCGGATGCCGTCCGCCAGCGCAAAGCGGTCCACCCACGACTCGATGTTGGCCAGGATTTGTGGCTGCGCCGGGCCTGCGACGGGGATGTCGCCAGCAGTCCAGTCGGCCAGGCAGACTTGAATGTCCTGCCATGCAGGTAGCTCACGCCAAAGGCCGCCAACGCCGCCGCGGCTCTCCAGCACCATGGCGTCCAGCCCCGCCCGGCGCGCGTAGTGCAGGTGAATCAGGCCCGCCAGGCCGCCGCCGATGATGGCCAGGTCGAGTGCTTTATGACTTGACATGCTTTTTTATACCACCAGCGGTATTTCTTTCATCGCCTCGATCTGCTCCGCCAGCAGGTGCAACCGGCCCTGCCAGTCGTCGCTGGCGCCAAACCAGGGGAAGTGGATGGGGAAATTCAGGTCGCTCCAGCGCCGCGCGAGACAGGCCATTTAATGGATGAGGCGCAGGGTGCGCAGCGCCGGCGCCGGGGCTACCCTCAGGCGTAAAGAGGATGTTGCAGCATTTTCCAATCCAGGTATGGGCCTGAAGCTGGCTTGAGTTGTTGACTTCCGCTGCTTGGCTTGACCGGGTTAAAAGTGGAAGTTTGGAGGGTTGTATTTTTGTCTGCTGTTTTGCATTCATGCACTCCCCAAGCCGACACACCCTTGGGGATTGATTTGATTCAGAACGCTGCGCTGTGGTTCGCCGGATTGTTGTTCGCAAGACCAACAGTCGAGCGGTCGCCGACACCGCCTGCTTCGTAACCCCCGATCTTCACGCTGCTGCGCGACGGCGCGAAAGTGCGAGTTGCAAAGTGTACGTTCGCTGAAGGTGTTGCAGATGCCGATCACCGGCCAGACTTGGCACAGGTCGTGCGGGATACCCTTGCCTTTGAGCCAACTGCGATAGGCGAATCCGTCGCGGTGCTGGCGCCCGAACCATTGTTTGCTGCGCCGCGGGGTGGTTCTTTTCCGGGCTCTCCGGCTCATGGTGTCTCGATAGAGGTGTGGGTATTGAGCAGGGTTTTCCCCATGCGGCCGGTCATGGCAATCATCATATGATAAGTAGGAAGCGGTTGCGCTGCAAGGCTCAACACACGGCTTCCCCGCTACGCGCAAGAAGAAGGAAATCGCATTTGACCAAGCCTGGAGTACTCTCCGTCGCCAAGCTGTGGCCGCGTTACATGCAGGCGCTGCAGGAAGTGTTCGAGGTGCACGATCGCACGCATCAGCTCGATCCCGCGCAGTTTGCCACCATCGCCCCGCGCATTCGCGCCATTGCCGGTGGAGGCGAGTCCACGGTCGGATCGGAACTGCTGGCACAGCTGCCGGCGTTGGAGATGATTTCGATTTTTGGTGTCGGCTACGACGGTGTCGATGTGGCGGCTGCCCGTGCGCGCGGCGTGCCGGTCACCAACACCCCCGATGTGCTCACCGAGGAGGTGGCGGATCTGGGTATCGCACTGATGTTGTCGATCGCGCGGCGCGTACCGCAAGCAGACAGGTTCGTGCGCGACGGCAAGTGGCCTGCCGGCCCATTTCCGCTGACGCGCAAGGTGAGCGGAGCGCGCCTGGGTATCGTTGGCCTGGGTCGCATCGGCCAAGCCATCGCCGACCGCGCCAGTGCCTTTGGCATGTCGATTGCCTACACCACACGCACGCGGCGCGAGGACAGTCCGTATGCCTACTACCCCAGCGCCGAAGCACTGGCGCACGAAGTCGATTTCCTGATGGTCGTCACGCCGGGCGGCGCGGACACTCGCGGACTCATCAATGCGCAGGTTCTGGCTGCGCTAGGCAGCAGGGGTTACCTGATCAACGTGGCCCGCGGCTCGGTGGTCGATGAGCCGGCGCTGGTCCACGCCGTGACCAGCGGCGTCATCGCCGGCGCAGCGCTCGACGTGTTTGCCGATGAGCCCAACGTGCCCGATGCCTTGCGCAACTGCGACAACGTGGTGCTGACGCCGCACATTGCCAGTGGCACCTGGGAAACCCGTGCTGCCATGGCCGACCTGGCGTTTGCCAATCTGCAGGCCCACTTCGCCGGCAAGCCCTTGCTCACGCCGGTTCCCTGATGATCAAGAACGTGCACGGCAACACGGTGGAATACCTCGGTAGCGCCATCGTGTCAGGCCGGTTTGGCACCGTTGGCGCCATCCCGCCGGAGCCGCTGTTATGCGAAGAGCTGGGTGTCAGCCGCACGGTGATCCGCGAGGCGGTGAAGTCGCTGGTGGCCAAGGGCCTGATCCAGACCGGTCCGAAAGTAGGCACGCGCGTGCGCGCCAGCAGCCAGTGGAACTGGTTCGACCCGCAGGTCATCGGCTGGCAAGCGAAGGCCGGTTTGACACCAGAGTTCATCCGCGACCTGCAGGACCTGCGACTGATCATGGAGCCGGCGGCGATCCGCCTGGCGGCGCAGCGCGCCAGCGGGCCGGACATTGCCGCAATCGAGACCGCGTATGCCGGCATGGAGGATGCGGTCGAGACGGGCGGCGATTATGTGCGCCACGACCTGCTGTTCCATCAAGGCATGATCCACGCGTCGCACAACCGGATGCTGGAGAAGATGGACCAGGCACTCGGTGCCTTGTTGCGCACCAGTTTCGAGATATCGACGGTCAAGAAGGACGGCCCGCGCGATTCGCTGCCGATGCACCGTGCCGTGCTCGATGCCATCATCGCGCGCGATTCCGACTGGGCGGAAGACGCCATCCTCACGTTGATCGAAGACGCGCACAAGGACATCAAACAGGTGCTCAAGGCCCGGCGGCGCACGCCCCAGACGCGACCGACAAGCCGCACCAGACGCCGAACCGCATCGACGACGTGAAATGCCGCCACACGGTTGGCAGCCACGGTCAAATGATTCCCTCACCCTCACCCTCACCCGTAACCGTAACCGTAACACAAGGAGACCAAGAGATGAAACTGAAGTTAGTTGCAACCGCCGCCATCATGGCGATATCGCTGCTGGCCGCCGGCCAGGCCAGCGCCCAGCAAAAGCTCACCGTTTGGTGGGCAAAGGGCTTCTACAAAGCTGAAGACGATGCCTTGTTTGCGGCCATCAAGAAGTTCGAAGAAAAGAACAAGAACATCAAGATCGACCTGTCGCTGTATGCGCCCCAGGAGATCATTCCCAAGTCGGTCGCGGCGCTGGACGCCAACAACCCGCCGGATGTGGCTTATGGCGACGTCTATGACTTCCAGGTGACGGCCAAGTGGGCCTTTGAAAACAAGCTCGAGGATGTGTCGAGCATCATCAACCCGCTGCGCAACAACTTCGAGCCGGCGGCGCTGTCAACGACCTTCCTGTATAACAACACCACGCAGAGCCGGGCCTACTACGCCTACCCGATCAAGCAGCAGACCATGCATGTGCAATACTGGAA
>JAJAZK010000022.1 GCA_026785765.1 Rhodoferax sp.
CGACGAAATCCCGCTTTTCAACCAGGACAACGAAACGCAGCCGCCGCCCATCGTGACAGCCCTCAAGCGCGCCGTCCGCGAAGCCGACGCAATTCTGTTCGCAACGCCGGAGTACAACTACGGCGTGCCCGGGGTGCTGAAGAACGCCATCGACTGCGCATCGCGCCCTTATGGCGACAGCGCGTGGGCCGGAAAGCCGGTCGCCGTGATTGGCGCATCGGTCGGTCTGTTTGGCACAGTGCGCGCGCAGTTGCAGTTGCGCCAGAGTTTCGTGTTTCTCAACATGCTGCCGGTCAACCAGCCTGAAGTCATGATCGGCAACGCCGCCAAGGCCTTCAACGACGCTGGCAAATTGCAGGACGCGACCAGCCTGAAGCTGCTGCGCACGCTGCTGGAGAACCTGGTGCGCGCCACACGCGACCAGGCGCTGATGCGCAAAGCCCACGCGGGAGAAACCGCATGAACTTTCAGGAAACCATCATGGCGATGAATGCCGGGCTGGTGGGATGCGACGGGACTGGCGCGGCGGATTCGGCCAGTCTCGATGGCAACCAAACGCGCGAAGGACGCAACCTGCTTCAGAGTCTGACAGAGCAGTTTGATACCCATATTGGCAAGTCCGTCATCTGCCTGCCGATGTCGGACTACCCGCCGCCCACATAAGGCGGCTCAGGAACGAAGAGCCCAGGAGGCTGAGACAGTATTCTCTCAGTCCCAATAGCCTGGGCGGCCGTAGCTGTCGTGCAGCAGCGCTTCGTAGTCCCGGTCGACATGCACTGTTTCGTCGTACGGCTTGCTGTTGCGCACCTGCTCGCGCGTGAGCTTGACACTCACCGTGCTGGTGTCCCAGTCGATGCGGTCGATCCAATGGGTGGCGATGAGTACCTTGCTTCCGCCAGGCCACCAGTTGCGGGTGTCCACCACCAGGTAACGGATCGCCCAGGAAAGGTCGTCCACAATGAAATCCTCGACGTGCCCGATGCTCTCGTCCGTGGCCTGGATGTCGTATCCAGCGACCTTCACGCTGCTGCGCAGATGGATGTCGTCATGGCGGTTTTCTTCCGCCCGCAGGGCGTTTTCGACCTTGGCGTCGGTAGAAGTCCCAGGGTCGGGCACCAGCACGGGAAAGTTACCGACTCCCCACATGCCGCCACCGTCCCAGTAGTACGGATAACCGTAGTACCGCATGGTTTCGCGCTCATGCTGGCGCGACACCGGCCGCTGCGTGTCCACGTCGGGGCTGTTGCGCACCTGCTCGCACGTCAACGTCACGTGTATTTCCTTGCTGTCATCCATTGGCTGGCGCACCGCATACGGCGAAATCAGCACCTCCCGGCCATCCAGCCAAGTCCCGGTATCCACCACCAGATACCGCACGGCCCATGACTGGTCGTCGAAAAAAGCGGCAGTGACTTTGCCGATCGGGCCGTCACTTGCGGTAACGGTGGAATCGGTGATGTGAGTCAGACTGGTGAGCATGTTGCTTATCCTGGTTAACGACCGACCCGGCAAAACGCCGACGGCACGAAGGGCATCGTGACCAGATCCCAACGCGCGGTCTGTGCGATAACGCACCAACCCTGGGGCGGGGCCCAGTGCCATGCGTGCGCCCGGTCACGGGGTCAGGGCAACCTTGAGCACACCATCGCGCTGATGGGCAAACAGCTCGTACGCCGCCTCGATATCGTCGAGCTTGAAACGGTGCGTCACCATCGCGCCCAAGTCAACTCGCCCGCTCTCGATCACCGCCATCAGGCGGCGCATACGCTCCTTGCCACCCGGGCACAGGGTGGTGATGATGCGGTGGTCGCCCAGGCCTGCAGCAAAGGCGCCGAGCGGGATCGTCAGGTCGGTGGAGTACACACCCAGACTCGACAGGGTGCCACCAGGCCGCAGCACGCGCAGCGCGGCTTCGAAGGTCGCCTGCGTGCCGAGGGCCTCGATGGCTACATCGACTCCGCGCCCGCCGGTCAGGCGCAGGATTTCTTCCACCGGGTCTTGCTTGCTGCTGTCGACCATGTGGTCGGCGCCCATCGTCGCCGACATCTGCAGGCGGCCGGGCAAACGGTCGACACCGATCACCAATGCAGCACCACTGAGCTTGGCACCGGCCGTTGCGCACAGGCCAATCGGCCCTTGCGCGAATACCGCCACCATGTCACCAATGCGGATTCCAGCGCTCTCCGCGCCACTGAATCCGGTGGACATGATGTCGGGGCACATCAAGACCTGCTCGTCGGTCAGACCGTCGGGCACCGGCGCCAGGTTGGCCATCGCGTCGGGCACCAGCACGTATTCGGCCTGGCAGCCGTCGATGGTGTTGCCGAACTTCCAGCCACCCATCGACTTCCAGCCGTGCGGAGTGCCGGCACCGTCCTGCGAGGCTTGGCCACACATGCAGGCGTTGCTCCAGCCACTCGGAGTGATGGCGCCCGCGATGACCCGTTGCCCTTCCCGGTACCCGGTCACGGACGAGCCAAGCTTCTCGATCACGCCCACCGGTTCATGACCCACGGTCAAGCCCCGGGCGACGGGGTATTCGCCTTTGAGTATGTGCACATCCGTCCCGCAGATCGTCGTCGTGGTAATGCGCATCAAAGCGTCGAGCGGTCCTACCGCTGGAATCGGCTTGTCGACGATCTCGATGCGTCCGGGTTCAACATAAATCGCTGCTTTCATTGTGGACATGGGGTCCTCCGTTGGGTTGATCTGCAAGGCTGGGCGCGCACCCCGCGCCCAGCCGGCTTACAAAGCGTCTTGCTGCCGTGCCTGCTCCGCTACTTTCATCTGCCGGTAGGTGGGCCAGTCCATCTCATGCAACTGCTGCGGATACTGCTCGGTCGCCGTAAACCAGCGTTGCAGGCGGCGCTCGAAACGGGCTTCGGGCGACGCCTGCAGCGAATCCAGTAACGCGTCGATGGCCAGGTAATACCGCATGGTGTTGCGCTCCACCAGCCCACGCAAGCCACCGACCAGCTGTGGCACAGCGCGCGCACTGCCCGCCTCCCGGGAAAACCCGACCTTACCGCTGCCTGCGGTGGCCAGGTAGGTCTGCAGCGCCATACGGCCGGGCATTCCGTAGCCATACGAATAGGCCAGGTGCAGGAAGGTCCGGTCACCAGGCAGGGCCACGACCTCCAGGGCAATCCGGTAGTCGGACGTGCCCAACGGCCCGGACATAGCCTGTAGCGACACCTCCAGCGTGTCAGGTGTCTGGGCCGTGACGCGAAATCCGAAATCCAGCGGCGACGACCGCGCCAGATCCTGCTGCGACTTCGTTCCCACGTGAACCAACAGCCGCTGACCCGCCGCCGTGACACTGGTACGACAGTGCTTGGTATTGGAGTGCAGTGACAACACGGCGCACCATTGCGCCGGCTGGCGCAAGGCAGCGCTCACCGCGCCAATCGGATAGTTCAGCACCGCATGGATGTCACCCTGCAAGCGCCCCGTCGCCTCGACCGAATCCAATACCAGTGGCCGGCCAAACGGGTTGTTCGCCAGCGCAGGTTTGAGGGACTCGAATTTGGCGCGCAGCGCCGTGCCTGTGTCTGCCTGTGCGGTGGTAGCGCAGGCCAAAACCCCGGCAAAGAACACCCAGCTCAGGCGCACTGCCCTATTCATGGCGCAGCGCCTCGATCGGGTCCATCCGTGCTGCTCCTGGAGCGTGCGCTGTCGGCGCTGGCCTCCACACCGCTTTGCCAGGCGCCAAACACATCGATTTCCCAGCCGGCGTCCAGACCGACCTTTAACTGTTGCCGGTGTTGTTGGCACTGCGGCTGCGCTGCACGGAGGCCGAACTGTGGAGCGTTGGCGACAACCTGGCGGCGGTCACATCGCGCTGCGTGCGCTTGCAGGTCACACAAGGAAAAAGTAGCAGTCCGCATGCCGCATCGTGGCCGGGCCGTGCTGCCGGGTCTGTGCGCGGGCGCACAGACCGTTGTCACGCGTGGTTGCACCATGGCATCAGTGGAAGCCACCGCCATCACGCTGATCATGCTGCTTGCGGTCGCCTTGAGCCGCTTTCTCGCGCACGTCACACGCGCACCCGTGCCGCTGGTGCAGATTGCGCTGGGCGCGGCGGTTTTCCAGTTGCACCTGATCGAGGTGGATCTCGACCCGGAAGTCTTTTTCGTTCTCCTGTTGCCACCACTGCTGTTTCTGGACGGCTGGCGCATCCCGAAGGACGAGCTGCTGCGCGAGGCGCCCACCATCCTCACACTGGCCCTGGGCCTGGTGCTTTTCACCGTGCTCGGCCTCGGACTGTGTATCCATTGGCTGATTCCCGCCATGCCGCTGCCGGTGGCATTTGCACTGGCCGCCGCGCTCTCGCCGACCGATCCAGTGGCCCTGTCTTCCATTACCGCGCGCACACCCATGCCGCCACGCATGCGCCGTATCCTGCAGGGCGAGTCGTTGTTCAACGACGCCTCTGGCCTGGTGTGCATGCGCGTAGCCGTGGCAGCCGCAGTCACCGGAACGTTTTCCTTGCCCAACGCCTTGGGGAATTTCCTGTGGGTGGCGCTGGCTGGCGCGGCCATCGGCGTCACGGTGACCTGGCTGGTCAGCCAGACCAACGCCGGGCCGTCCGTCCTGCTGGGCGACGACGGCGCGGCGCAAATTCTGGTCACCTTGCTGATTCCTTCGGGAAGCTACCTGTTGGCCGAGTACTTTCAATGTTCCGGCGTCCTGGCGGCGGTTGCTGCGGGCATCACCATGGGTTTTACGCCGCATAGCCATTGGCAGGCCGTCACCCGTATCCGCCGCACGGCCGTCTGGGACACGGTCCAGTTCGCCGCCAATGGCAGCATCTTTGTGTTGCTGGGCCAACAGATCCCCTCCATCCTGGCGGCTGCCGGGCAAACCGTTCGTATCACCGGGCACGAAAACCCGTGGTGGCTGGGCGTCTACGTGGTGCTCATCGTGGCCGCACTGGGGGTGCTGCGCTTCATCTGGGTAGCGGCGACGCTGCGCCTGGCCTCTCTGGGGAAGAAGCGCAACGACGCCGCGCCGCCCCTGCCCCAAGGCCGCGTCGTGCTGGCGATGTCGCTGGCCGGGGTGCGCGGTGCCATCACTTTGGCCGGTGTCCTGACACTGCCACTGGCGTTGACGAAAGGGGTGCCATTCCCGGGGCGCGACCTGGCCATCTTCCTGGCCGCTGGTGTGATTGTGCTGGGTTTGCTGCTGGCCACCCTGGCCTTGCCACGCACACTCAAGGGAATGTCGATTGAGCCCGACCAGGTGCAACTGGAAGCCGCGAACCGGGTACGCGCGGCCGCCGCTGACGCCGGTATCGCAGCCGTCAACGAGGCAGCTAACGCGATGCACGACACGGACGACGACGCTACGGTGGTACAACAGGCCCGCAAACGCATTGTGGCCGCCTACCAGCACCGGAAAACGCGTTACGGCGACGACAGTGAATCACCCGAGGTACCGGCGCAGGCCGACGGCATCGAACGCGCCCTGCTGCTTGCCGGGCTGCGTGCCGAGCGCGACGAAATCCTCGCCGAAGGCCCCGCTCTGGGCCTGAAGGAAGTGGCGCTGCGCAAACTGGCGCGCGAGATCGACCTGCAAGAGGCCCGGCACAGCAGCTGAAAGCCGCTGCTGCGGTGCGTGCGTCAGCGCGGCGCCGCGACC
>JAJAZK010000023.1 GCA_026785765.1 Rhodoferax sp.
CGTTGTTCCTTCGCGCGGCCTTGCATGCCGAAATAGAACTCCAGCGGGCGCCCGATGATCTTGCCCACCGTGTGGCGCGGGTTCATCGCCACATCGGCCATCTGGTAGATCATCTGCAGACCACGCAGTTGTTCCTTGCTGCGGTCGGCCAGCCGTGCCGGCAGGGTTTCGCCATTAAAAACAATGTCGCCCTGCAGCGGCGGCAACAGGCCCGTGACGACCCGCGCCAGGGTCGATTTGCCGGAGCCGGACTCACCGACGATGGCCAGGGTCTGGCCACGGCTGAGCTGCACCGTCACCTGGTCCAGCACCTTGACCATGCGCCCGGAATAACTGGCAGTGATATTGCGCACTTCGAGCAGGGGCTTGCTGGAGGGCAGCTGCTGATCGTGGGTGATGCGGCGCACCGAAACCAGGGCCCGGGTGTATGCCTCGCGCGGGGAGTGGATGATTTGTGCGGTCGCGCCGAGTTCGATCATCTTGCCGTGGCGCAGCACCATGATGTCGTCCGACACCTGGGCCACGACGGCGAGGTCGTGGGTGATGTACAGCGCTGCCACGCCGGTGTCGCGGATTGCCTCCTTGATGGCGGCCAGCACGTCGATCTGGGTCGTGACATCCAGCGCGGTGGTGGGTTCGTCGAAGACGATCAGGTCCGGCTCGGCGCACAACGCCATCGCCGTCATGGCGCGCTGCAATTGCCCACCCGAGACCTGGTGCGGAAAACGCCGCCCGAAATTGTCCGGGTCCGGCAGGCCCAGCTTGCGAAACAGCGCGACGGCACGTTTTTCAGCTTGCTCGCGAGTGGCCACGCCGTGGTGCAGTGTGCTTTCGATGACCTGGCCCAGCAGCCGGTGCGACGGGTTGAAGGCCGCCGCTGCCGACTGGGCCACGTACGACACCTCCCGTCCGCGCAAGGCGCGCAAGCCACGGGCGCCGCCCTTGAGGATGTCGCGCCCGTTAAAGATCACTTCGCCGCCGGTGATGCGCACCCCACCCCGGCCATAGCCCAGCGCGGACAGGCCGATGGTCGATTTGCCCGCGCCCGACTCACCAATCAAGCCCAGCACGCGCCCCTTTTGCAGGGTCAGCGACACGCCATCGACGATCAGGATGTCGTGCGGCTTTTCACCCGGCGGGCGCACGGTGGCCTCGATGCGCAGATTGCGCACCTGCAATACCGGCGCTTGCGTGTTGCTGGCGTCAGCCATTGCCGCGCCCGCCTTTCAGGTCGGAGGTGCGGGTCAGGATCCAGTCGGCCACCAGATTGACCGAGATTGTCAATACGCCAATGGCGGCCGCCGGAATCAGCGCTGCCGGGATGCCGAACACGATGCCTTCCTTGTTCTCGCGCACCATCGCGCCCCAATCCGCGTCTGGCGGCTGCACGCCCAGGCCCAGGAAGGACAGGCCGGAGAGAAACAACACGGCAAAGATGATGCGCAGCCCCAGCTCGGAGATCAGTGGCGTCAAAGCATTGGGCAGAATCTCCGAGAACACGATCCAGCCCGTCTTTTCGCCGCGCAGGCGTGCCGCTTCCACAAAGTCCATCACGTTGATGTCGACCGCCACCGCGCGCGACAGGCGGAACACCCGGGTCGAGTCCAGGATGCCCAGCACCAGCACGAGAACCGTCACCGACGAGGGCAACACCGATAACACCACCAGCGCCAGGATCAGGGTCGGGATCGCCATCAGCAAATCGACACTGCGCGACAGCCACTGGTCGAGCCAGCCACCCGACACCGCAGCAACAAACCCCAGAATCGAGCCCATCGTGAACGACAGCGCAGTCGCGGCTCCGGCAATCATCAGGGTGATACGGGCGCCGTGGATCATGCGCGACAACAGGTCCCGGCCCAGGTTGTCGGTGCCCAGCCAGGCCTTTTCCGATACCGGTGCCCAGACGTCGCCAACCACTTCACCCGTGGCGTAGGGAGCAATCCAGGGCGCCAGCAAGGCCACCAGCACGATGCTGATCGTGAGGACCAGCCCGATCAGGGCCGACGGGGGGATGCGCCGCCATTCCATAAATTCTGGCAGCCGCTTATTTCGGATGCCGCAGGCGCGGGTTGGACATCACGCCGGCGATGTCGGCAATGATGTTCATGCCGATGTAAACCGTGGCAAAGACCAGGCCACAGGCTTGTACCACCGGGATATCGCGGGTCGCCACATGGTCCACCAGGTACTGTCCCATACCGGGGTAGACAAAGATCACCTCCACCACTACCACGCCGACCACCAGGAACGCCATGTTGAGCATCACCACGTTGATGATCGGTGCCAGCGCATTGGGCAAGGCATGGCGGTAGATGATCTGCAACCCGGTCAGGCCCTTGAGTTCGGCGGTTTCGATGTAGGCCGACTGCATCACGTTGAGGATCGCCGCGCGCGTCATGCGCATCATGTGGGCCAGCACCTCGGTGGTCAGCACCGCCACCGGCAGGATGATGGCCGCCAATCGCTCCGACAGGGGCATGCCGTCGAACACGGTGGAGACACTGGTGACCCACTGCAGTTTGACCGCGAAGAAATACATCAACACGTAGCCGACAAAAAAGGCCGGCAGCGAGGTTGACGCCAGACCGAGCCCGGAGATCAACCGGTCGATGAAGCCGTTGCGGTAACGCACTGCGATCAGGCCCAGCAGAATCGCCAGCGGCACCGCAATCACCGCGGCACTGGCGGCCAGGAACACGGTGTTGGAAAAGCGTTTGCCCAGTGCGGTGGAAATCTCCTGCCCGTTGGAAAGCGCTTTGCCGAAGTCTCCGGTTGCGGCATTCGACAGCCACTGCCAATACCGCACCGTGGCCGGTTCGTTCAGGCCCATGTCGCGGCGCAGATTCGCCAGCGCTTCGGGAGTTGCGGATTGGCCCAGAATCGCCTGGGCCACGTCGCCGGGAAGGATCTGCGTGCCCGCGAAAATCAGCATCGACACGCCCAGCAGCATCAGCATGCCGAGCAGAATGCGACGCGCGATCTCCTTCAGCAGGGGTGACGACATCCCTTGGCCGCTGCCGGGCTCAGGCTTCGAGCCAGCATTCCGAGGCGGCCATACCGCCCATCAGTTCGGCGTTCGGGTTCTTGATCCAGCCGCCCACTTTGAGTCCGGTGGCGTCGATGGTGTCGTTGAACATCGGCACGATCACGCCGCCCTCGTTGTGCACGATCAGCGCCATGTCCTGGTACATCTGCTTGCGTTTGGCCTGATTGAGTTCACCGCGGGCGGTGACCACCATCTTGTCGAACGCCGGGTTGAAGAAACGCGTGTCGTTCCAGTCGGCGCCGGTGATATACGCCGTGGCCCACATCTGGTCCTGCACCGCGCGGCCACCCCAATAGGAGGTATGAAAGGGCTGCTTGTTCCAGACATTCGACCAATAACCGTCACCGGGCTCACGTTTGACCTCGATCTTGATGCCAGCCTTGGCACAGGTAGCCTGGTACAACTGGGCGGCGTCGACGGCACCCGGGAAGGCGACTTCGGATGTGCGCAGCAGGATGGTTTCGTTGTGGCCGGACTTCTTGTAATGGAAGGCCGCCTTGTCGGTATCGAACGGGCGTTGCGGCAATGCGGTGAAGAGGGGGTAACTGCCGTTGATCGGGAAGTCGTTGCCGATGGAGCCAAAACCGCGCAGCAACTTGTCGACCATCTCCTTGCGGTCCATGGCAAGTTTGAGCGCCAGACGCACATCGTTGTTGTTGAACGGCGCTGTGTTGGCGAACATATTGAACACATAGTGGCCACGTCCTGACGCGGATTGCACGGTGACACCTGGCGCCTTCTTGATCAGCTCCACCACTTTCGGGTCGACGCGGTTGATGATGTGGACGCGACCGCTTTGCAGTGCCGCGGTGCGCGCCGTGCTGTCGTTGAGCACCGTGATCTCGACCTGGTCGGCATGGCCGCGGTTTTGGTATCCCAGTAGTTCTTGAAGCGCTCGCCGATGACCCGAACACCGGGCTCAAAGGTGGCAATCCTGTATGGGCCGGTGCCGATGGCGGCCTTGGGATCGTCATTGCCGCCGTTGGGCTGGATCAGCAGGTGGTAGTCGGTGAGCAGGAAGGGAAAGTCGGCGCTGGCATCCTTCAGCGTGAAGATCACGCTGTCGCCGTCGCGGGATACGGAGTCGACGGCCCGCATGATGCCCAGTGCGCCCGACTTGGCCGTCGGGCCGCTGTGGCGGCGCATGGTTGCGACCACGTCGTCGGGCGTCATTTCCTTGCCATTGTGGAACTGCACCCCGTTGCGGATCTTGAACACCCAGGCCTTGGCGTCCGGCGAGGAGCGCCATTCGGTGGCAAGGTAAGGACGCAATTGCCCGGTGGGGGAGAGTTTCACCAGTTCTTCGCCCCACATGCGTCCGACGTGGAAGGTGAGCTGGTTCGCCGCCAGGGCCGGATCCAGGCTGTCGGTGGCCGCGCCACCCTGCAGGCCGATCTTGAGGGTGCCACCCTTGCGAGGT
Source organism: Rhodoferax sp. (assembly GCA_026785765.1). Lineage (GTDB taxonomy): Bacteria > Pseudomonadota > Gammaproteobacteria > Burkholderiales > Burkholderiaceae_C > CAISIP01. Next base: position 4,470 of record JAJAZK010000023.1, read on the forward strand.
CCGGCTGCGTGTGCGGCCGATGCCAGCAATGCATTGGCAGCGCCGGCCGTCAGGCCGAGCGCCGCAGCGCGACCGAGAAAATCGCGCCGCGAACTGCGACCGAGTGCAACTTGTTGGCTGAGGTATTCCAGTTCCTGCGACATGTTTGAAACTCCAGATGGATAAACGAACGAATGAATTAATTGGCATCACGTACCATGCTGAAAACAGTTTACATGCCCGCACTCAACACTGCCAAGCGGGAAAGTACCAAGCATGACAGCTCGTGCGCAATCAAGACGGTGTCGCGGTTTGTCATCCCCGGGCAGGTGCCTTGCACGAAGCTGTTGGCACCGGTTTGGTGCCAGGCTCAGTCTTCGCAGGAGCAGATATGCCCAAGGTCAATATTCGTGGTCGACTGTCCGCCGGTAGCCTGGAAGCGCTGGAACTCAGCCGCCAGCAGTACGCCAGTTTCAAGGCCAGTTCGACGGTGGCGATTGCGCTGATGCGTGAGGGGTACAACCACGAGCGCGCCTTCTGGAATGGGGTCCGGGTCGAGCTGCCGTCGGTGCGCGACATGTTTCTGGACACGGCCTTCGGGACGGTGCCGTTGCGCCTGTATCGCCCGCACCTGGGCAGCCCGATTCCGGTGCTGGTGTACGCGCACGGCGGCGGCTACATCGTGGGCAACCTGGACACGCACGACCGGATTTGCCGCCTGCTGGCGCAAAAAAGCGGCTGGGCCGTGCTGGCTATCGATTACGCGCTGGCGCCAGAAAAGAAATTTCCAGTGCAGCCCGACCAGGTGTTCGCCGTGTTGCAACATGTGGCTGCCCATGGACAGCAGTGGGGGCTCGACACGACGCGCATTGCCGTCGGCGGTGACTCGGCTGGCGCCCACCTGAGCCTGGGCGCGGCACTGGATGCCCGGGCCGCCGGTGCTCCCGGGGTCTGCGGCCAGTTGCTGTACTACGGCGGTTACGGCCTGAACGATTCGGCCTCGCGCCGCTTGTATGGTTGGGCCGACCTGGATGGCATGGGCGACGAAGACACCGCAATGTACCAAGACGCATATATTGCCAATGCGCAGGACCGCGACCATCCGCGCAACAACCTGCTGCAGGCCGACATGGCCGGGCTGCCGCCGACCTTCATCGGGGCAGTTGCGTATGACCCCTTGCGCGACGACTCACTGGTGTTGGCCGAGTTTCTAAAGGAACGTGGCGTGCGCCACAACTTGAAGGTGTACGAAGGTGTGCTGCATGCCTTCTTGCATTATTCGCTGGTGGAGCCACTGGCCATGCAGGCAATTGACGACGGTGCGGCTTTCCTGAACACGCTCGAAGCAATCGGTCGGGAGCGGTAAGGCGACTGGGCGGCACACGCCGTTCGTCAAACTGCTGCTTGCTTCCACTCATCCACAGTGTCATGCACTCACCCGTGCGGGTGGGTCGATCGCTGCATAGGCCACGATTTCGAGTTTCATGCCAGGCACCACCAGGCCGGCGATGGCCATGCTGGAGCGATTCGGATACGGGGGCTTGAAAAACTCACGGTACACAGAGTCGATGGCTGCCATGTCGGTGATGTAAAGCATATAGATCAGCACCTGGGTCACGTCGGCGAGGGTGCCACCGGCTGCCTGCACGGCTCGCTGCAGGTTGCCAAACGTGAGGCGTGCCTGCTGCTCGATCGGGCCGGTATCGATGCTGCCGTCCTGGCGCACTGGCCCGTGCGCGGTGAACAGGATGCCACCGCCGCGCACTGCCCAGGAGAATGGTTGGGCCAATGCGGGCAGCCCGCAGTCAATCACTTCCTTCATGGCGTTGCCCGCATGTTGTGCCGCTTCGGACAATGCTCAAACGTTGGCAACCACCGCCACCGCCGAGACTTCAGGAAAGACGCGCGCTGGCGTCCAACTCGGAACCGGTGCAGCGGTCAGGCAGCGCTTACGCGCCGACGCCGAACGATGCCGCCAATGACCAGGATGCCCATCGCCATCATGGCAATGGACGATGGCTCGGGCACCGCCGTGGTGATGGCCAATTGGCCGAGCAACTCGTGCGACCTGCTTGACGGATGGAGCGGGTCGGAGAACGCTGATCCAGAGCAATTATTGCCAACTGCACCCGGAGCGAAATACTGACCAGACGGTCCAGGAGTGATACACGGCAATGTCAGGTTACTGATGCCGTAGGCCGCCGGGTTGGCCACGACGGTCTCAAACAGACCATAAAAGTCCAGCGTGCGGATATCAAGGTCGACGCCAGTGAGGCCCTGAAAAAACGAATCGAAGGCGCCGGCATTCGCGGCCAGTGCCGAATTGAACTTCAAGGTGATGTCGGTCGATGCGGCCGATGTTCCACCAAAGACGGCCTCCGGGGTCTTGCCCAGATCTGGCAGGCTGGAGATCATGAAGTTCCGCGCGCCCGCGCTGGCCAGCAGGTTCAGGGAGTTGACGACGTTCGAGGCAGCCGCATTTGCCGCGCCAAAACGCGCCAATGTGTCCGCTGCGCTACCGGTTGCGAAGGACGAACGCGCGTCGCGCAGGTCATTGGCCCCGGCCACGACGACATACAGGGCATTGGGGTCGGCGGCCCTTGTGAGTGAAGTCCCGAATAAGGAGCCGTTCCAGTTGACCAACTGGCTGCCCAGGCCGGTGGTGGCGCCAGCCGACCCGCCCAGGCCCGTTCTGGCGCCGCCATATGCAAAATTGCTGCCCCCCAGTGCGCCGATGGCCACCACATTGTTGAAGGTGTTCGCCGCGTCGTGGTACAGGTTGGCCGGTTTGGCGGCGTTGGCCAAGCCGAGTCCTTCGGCCAGGTACTCGGTCCACACCTTGCCGTCCGAAAACCGGCCAGCTGCACCCGGAAAATTCGGGAACGGGAATGCGGTGTTCTTCGTCAGCGACAACACGTTGCCCGTATCCGAGAGGCTGTCTCCGAAGATCACCAGACCGCTGTAGGGTGTCGCTGGAGTCGCCGCCTGCGCAGCGCTGGCAAACAGGGCCGCGCTGACGACGCTGAGGGCAAGGCTTTTGTGAAGTGTGTTGAACATTTGATTCCTCTTGCTGTGAATGTTTTGTGCAGAAGTCAAAGGACACGGCAAGAGCCATGCGACAACCCATGCACGAAATGTCGTTTGGATTCAACGCACCTGGACCGGCAGTCGACTCTGTCCACCTTTCAGTGTAATTAACACCGACAAGTTGTCCTCAGTGTTTACCCTAGGCTGAACCAGGCTGATTTGCTCTGCGTATAGGAAAGCAGACTCATCATGTGTTTGTCGCGCGAATTGCCCGACTGCTTGAATCCGCCAAAGGGCTGTGTCATGTCGCCGTCACCAAAGGAGTTCACCCAGACCACGCCGGCTTCGAGATGGGCGACGAAGTGGTGGGCCTTTTTCAGGTCGCTGGTCCACACAGCAGCGGCAAGCCCGTAGTCGGAATCATTGGCCAGGGCAATGGCCTCGTCTTCGGTGTCAAAGGCGGTGACCGCGGTGACCGGGCCGAACACTTCTTCGCGGCAGATGGACATGCCCGCTGTGGCGCCGGTAAACAGCGTCGGCTCCACAAATGCGCCACCGGGCAGGGGCCCGACACTGCCACCACCCATGGCCAGTTGTGCGCCCTCGCTGATGCCACGCGCGATCCGCGCCAGCACGTTGCGCTGGTGCGCGTGGCTGACCAGCGGGCCCAGCGTGGTGGCCGGGTCGAGCGGGTCGCCCGCCCGGTACGCCAGCGCAGAGCGGGCGATGAAACGCCGCACAAACTCGTCGTGAATGTCGCGCTGCACCAGCAGGCGTGAGCCGGCGTTACAGACCTGGCCAGCGTTGTCATAGATTCCACCGACGGCCCGGTCCACGGCTGCGTCCAGGTCGTACAGGTCGTTCAGGAAAATCTGCGGGCTCTTGCCGCCAGTCTCCAGTGCGACGCGCTTCATGTTGGACTGCCCGGCGTAACCCAGCAGCAGTTTGCCCACGGCGGTGGAGCCGGTGAATGACAGTTTGATCACGTCCGGGTGCAGCGCCAATGCTTGGCCGGCCTCTGGCCCAAAACCGTTCACCAGGTTGAACACCCCCGGCGGCCCACCCGCCTCTACGAACAGTTGCGCCAGCCGGGTGCACGACAGTGGCGCCTGTTCCGCCGGTTTGAGCACCACGCAGTTGCCAGCAGCAAGAATCGGGGCGACTTTCCACATCGCCATCAGCATCGGGTAATTCCACGGCGTGATCGCGCCCACCACGCCCAGCGGCTCATGCAGGATCAGGTGCAGCGCACTGGCGTCGGTGTGGGTGACGGCGCCTTCGATCTTGTCGATGCATTCGGCAAAGTAGCGAATGGTTTTGAGAACCTCGGGGATGTCGATGCCCAGAACATCGCTGAACGGTTTGCCCATGTCCAGCGTTTCCAGCAGCGCCAGCTCCTGGCTGTGCTGCTGCACCAGATCGGCAAAACGCTGCAATACGTCCATGCGAGCGCGAGGCGCCAGGCCGCGCCAGCGCCGGTCCTTCCAGGCCGCGACGCCACTGGCGACCGCCGCATCCACATCGGCGGCCTGGCCGCGCGCCATATGCGCAATTACGGCGCCGGTGGCCGGGTTCACACACTCGAAGCTTTCCCCGGCATGGGCGCTCTGGTAACGCCCGTCGATGTACAGACCGGTGCGGACCGACAGCTGGCTCGCGGCAGCCGCCCAGTCATCGCGCGAGCGCACGGCGGGCGCAGTCAATGTTTGGCCTGGGTACCGGACGGGCGCGGTGCGCCGTCCTCGGCCAGCAATTCGGCCGGATAACCCGGTGCGCGTAGTTCCAGGCCACACGCCTGCTCGATCATGCGCGCGACTTCCGGCGACTGCGCCTGGCCGCCAAACAGGCCGCGGGCACGCGTGAAGATTTGCTGCGTCATGCCACCAAGCTCCAGCGGCACACCCAGCTTTTCCGCGATGGAGTTAACCAGCCCCAGGTCCTTGCAGGCCAGGTCCATGCTGAACTTGACGTTGTAGCTGCCGGACAGGATGAGCTTGGACTCGGTTTCGTGCACAAAACTGTTGCCGGAACTGGCCCGGATGGCGCGGTAGGTGGCGTCCGGGTCGACGCCGTACTTGGCGGGCACCATCATTGCCTCCGCGGCCGCCACCAGGTGGATGAAGGCCAGCATGTTCGTCACGACCTTGACCACCGACGCGTTGCCCAGTTTGCCCATGTAGATGATTTGCCCACCCATGGTGGTGAGCAATGGCTCCACGCGCTGGTAGACCTGCTGCTCGCCGCCGACCAGGACGGTAATCTCGCCGGAGTTGGCAAGGTGCACACCGCCAGTGACCGGACACTCCAGCACGCTGATGCCGCGTGCGCTGGCGGCGGCTTGCAGGCGCTGCAGGTCTTCGAAGTCGGTCGTGCTCATCTCGATCCAGATTCCGCCCGCGTGCAGGTTCTCGAACACCCCGCCTGGTCCTTCGACGACCTGGCGCGAGATTGCCGGGGACGGCAAGGCGGTAATCACGACATCACTGGCGTGGCACACGGCCGCAACGTCGTCGCCCCAGTGAGCGCCCTGCGCCAGCAATGGTGTACCCAAGTCCTTGTTGAGGTCGGTGACGGTGACCGTGAAGCCGCCGCGAACCAGGCTGCCGCACAGCCCCTGCCCGAGAGCGCCGAGGCCGATAAAACCGATTTTCAGATGCTCTTTGCTGGTCATAGGCAATGCGTGCTGGATGGGACAACATGGCAGTCTGGCCGAACCGAGCCGGACTGGCAAACCAAGAAAGATGCGTTATAAGATTAGCGAGTCTAATGCCTGACTAATTCGCCCTGCGACCATGCTCCGCCTGCCCCCGCTGAACTGGCTGCGTGCTTTTGAAGCTTCGGCGCGCGCCCTGAGCTTCACCGCAGCCGCGCAGGAACTGCACATGACGCAGTCGGCGGTCAGCCAGCAGATCAAAAGCATGGAGAACGCACTCGGGCGCATCCTGTTTTATCGCCGCGTGCGCGGTCTGGAACTCACCGACGCCGGGCGCGGTTATCTGCCGACGGTGCAGGCGGCGTTTGCCACGCTCGAAGAAGGTACGGCGGTGTTGGTCGGTCGCAATGACCCGGACGTGCTGGAACTGCACGCCAACCTGTCGTTCGCGATTTTCTGGCTCGGTCCACGCCTGGGGCGCTTCATGGAGCAGTTCCCCTCGGTGCAACTGAACCTGGCGACATCCATCTGGCCATTGGAGAAGCCGACCGAATCGGCGGCGGTGGAGATCGTCTTCGGCCAGGGCAAGTGGGAAAGCCGGGTCGGTCGGCGCCTGACGCGCGACAACGTGTTTCCGGTATGTGCGCCGCAGCTGGCAGTACAGATTCGCAACACACGCGATCTGCTCAAACACCGTCTGTTTGATCTGCCCGGCACTTTGCAAAGCTGGGATAGCTGGCTGCAAGGTGCGACCGCTGGCAAAGTCACCGGCAAGCCCACAGTACACCGTGCCAGCACCTGGGCGGTAAGCCTGGATTGGGCGCTGCAAGGACTCGGCGTGGCGTTGGCGCACGAGACCGTGGCAAATGACCTGATCGAAAGCGGCCGCCTGGTGCGACCATTGAAGTTTGCGCTGCCCATGAAAGAAGCCTACTACCTGATTGCCCCGGAGGGCAGCAACACCAACGCAGCCGCGCAGGCTTTCAAAGGCTGGCTGTTGCGGGAGATGGTATTTGAATGAACACGCCCGACAACAGCAACACCTTTGACTACATCGTGATTGGTGCTGGCACGGCGGGTTGCCTGCTCGCCAACCGGCTCAGCGCCGATCCGGCCAAGCGGGTGCTGCTGCTGGAGGCCGGTGGCGCCGACAACTACCACTGGATTCACATTCCGGTGGGATATCTTTACTGCATCGGCAATCCGCGCACCGACTGGATGTACCGCACCGAGCCTGCCCCCGGCCTGAACGGGCGCAGCCTGCTGTATCCGCGCGGCAAGACGCTGGGTGGCAGCTCCAGCATCAATGGCATGGTCTACATGCGCGGGCAGGCGCGGGACTATGACAATTGGGCCAGCTGCACCGGCGACCCCACTTGGAGCTGGGCCAACTGCCTACCCGATTTCATGCGCCACGAGAGCCATTACCGGCTCGACCCGGGTGCCGAGCCCGACCCGGCGACCGCGCAATTTCACGGCGCCGCCGGTGAGTGGCGCGTCGAAAAGCATCGCTTGCGCTGGGATGTACTCGACGCGTTCGCGCTGGCTGCGCAGCAAGCTGGCATTCCAGCCACGGATGACTTCAATCGCGGCGACAACTTCGGCGTCGGTTACTTTGAGGTAAATCAGAAAAGCGGCTGGCGCTGGAATGCGACCAAGGCCTTCCTGCGCGACGTGTTGCGCCGGCCGAACCTCAGTGTCTGGACGCATGCGCAGGCGAGCCGGCTGTTGATTGAGCGGGGGGCAGACGGTCACTTGCGCTGCGCCGGTGTGGAACTGTTGCGCAACGACCAACGCACCACGGTGGCGGCGCGCGTCGAGACCATCCTGTGCGCGGGTGCCATAGGTTCGCCCCAGTTGTTGCAGTTGTCCGGCGTCGGCCCCGCCGACTTGCTGCAGCAGCATGCGATACCGCTGCTGCACGCGCTGCCCGGCGTCGGGGCCAACCTGCAGGACCACCTGCAGATCCGGGCGGTGTACAAGGTCAGCGGGACGCGCACGCTCAATACGCTGGCCGCTTCAGTGTGGGGCAAGGCCGCAATCGCGCTGGAGTACGCGCTCACGCGCAGCGGGCCAATGAGCATGTCACCTTCGCAGCTTGGGGCTTTCACGCGCAGCGACCCGGAGCAACCGTATCCAAATCTCCAGTACCACATCCAGCCACTCAGCCTGGACGCGTTCGGCCAGCCACTGCACACGTTCCCGGCAATCACGGCGAGCGTATGCAATCTGAACCCGACCAGCCGCGGGAGCGTGCGAATCAAGAGCCCCCGATTTGAAGACGCCCCGGCGATAGCACCCAACTACCTGAGTACTGCGGTCGACCGCAAGGTGGCAGCCGACTCCTTGCGGGTAACGCGCGACATCGTGCGCCAACCCGCTCTGGCCCGTTTCGTGCCACAGGAGCACTTGCCCGGCATGGTGTACCAGACCGATGATGAACTGGCCCGACTGGCCGGCGACATTGC